>CAISZN010000001.1 GCA_903889985.1 uncultured Hyphomicrobiales bacterium
GCGCATGTATATCGAGCAGCTGAGGCTTGGTGCCGATACGGAAACATTCCAGAAATCTCCCTCGGCAAAGGTCCTGGCCAATATACCCGGAGCGCCAAGGATAGCTGCACCGACCGACGGTCCGGCGATCGATTCAGTGACCAAGGTCTATTCCCTCCTGCCCGGGTTTGAGACGAGCATCCAGCGCGCGCTGGCAGCCCATGCAAACCGCACGCTCTACCACTTCCGCGTGGACGGTCGCTCCTGGGACCTGCCCAGCTATGCCTATATGCTGAAGTCCAACCATGCGCGCTGGGTTGCCAACCTCGAGGAGTCGATCCGCTTCGACTCACCCTTCAAGGGCAATATGGAATTCGCCAACAGCGACACCGGCCGGCTCCTTGCCAACTTCAAGACCTCCGATCCCAAGCTGGTCGACCTTCTCGACAAGTTGAAGCAGAGCGCGGAACGCGTGATCGCGACGGCCAAGCAGATCGAGGCTGCCTCCAAGGACAACAAGGCATCGATCTTCGACAAGCAGCGCACCCTGTCGTTTCAGCGCATGACCGCCAGCGTCGATCAGATCATCGAATTTGCCGAGACAGCCCTGACTGCGGCTGCAAAGGACGAAAGCGTTGCACTCAAGGCACTGGATACCAATGCTGCGGAACTCTCCAGCGCCACGGCATCACTGGACAAGGTGATCGATCAGCGCTTTGCCGACGCGCAGGCCAATGTCACCTCGCACAACCGGATTTCGTTTGTCGTCACCACCTTGATTGTCGCGCTGGCAATCAGCTTCGGCATCTTCCTGATGATGCGTCTTTCGGCTTCCATCACCGTTCCGATCATCGGCATGGCCCGTGACATGCGGATTCTCTCGGAGGGCAACAACGACCTTTCAGTCGAGGGATTGTCACGCCAGGACGAAGTCGGCGAAATGGCACGTGCGCTCGAAATCTTCCGGCAGGGTGCTGTGGAGAAGGCCAGGCTTGAAGAGGAATCGCGCCTCAGCATGGATGAACGACGCGCCCGCGATAAGGATAAGCTGCGCGAAGCAGCGGTTGTCGCAGAGACCAT
Organism: uncultured Hyphomicrobiales bacterium; assembly: GCA_903889985.1. GTDB lineage: Bacteria > Pseudomonadota > Alphaproteobacteria > Rhizobiales > Beijerinckiaceae > Terripilifer. The sequence goes on from CAISZN010000001.1 coordinate 1,060, forward strand.
GTCGACCCTCGCCCAGCATCTCGGCAAACTCGCCCATGCGGATCTGACCTGCCAGATCACCACGCCCTTCGCGCAGCAGTTTGAGCCACTGCGGGCGGACTTCAATACCACGGTGACCCAGCTCGCCGACGCCCTCATCACGGTCGCCGAGGGCGCCGAAACCATGGGAACAGGCGTTGAGCAATGCGCCTCGGCCTCCGATGACCTCTCGCGCCGCACCGAGCAGCAGGCTGCAGGACTTGAGCAGACCGCCGCAGCACTCAAGGAAATCGTCTCGACGATCCAGCAGACCGCAACCGGTTCGAAGCACGCTCGCGACCTGGTGGAATCCGTGCATCGGGACGCCCAGACGAGCGGCGAAGTCGTTCGCCGCGCCGTGTCCGCCATTCACGAGATTCGCGAATCCTCCCAGCAGATCGGCCAGATCGTCGGCGTTATCGACGAAATCGCTTTCCAGACCAATCTTCTCGCCCTGAACGCAGGCGTCGAGGCGGCGCGAGCTGGCGAGTCGGGTCGCGGATTTGCCGTGATCGCCACCGAGGTGCGCGGTCTTGCACAGCGCTCCGCAGAAGCTGCCCGTGAGATCAAGACGTTGATCTCGGATTCCAACAGCCGCGTCGAGGGTGGCGTGGCGCTCGTCGAGGATACGGGCCGCTCTCTCCAGCGCATCGTTGAGCAGGTGGATGGTATGACGCAGATCGTCAGCCAGATCGCCGTACATGCAGCCGAGCAGGCAGCTGGCATCAACGAGGTGGAAACGGCCATCAACGAGATGGACATGATCACCCAGCAGAATGCTGCCATGGTCGAGGAGACCACAGCTGCAAACTGGTCGCTGGCACAGGAAAGCCGCAAGCTGCTCGACCTGATCCGCACCTTCCGCACGAGCAGCGACATGGCACCGACATCGGACCAGCGTCGCGCGGCGTGATCTGACGGCGCCTGCAACAAAGTCCGCCAGCAATCGTAATGGCTCGCACCACCCTCCCCCTTGCGGGGAGGGTCGGCATCGCGCAGCGATGACGGGGTGGGGGTAGCGCGCGATCAGCGCGCGCAAGACTCAAACCGCAGCTTCAACCAAACCCGATACGAAATCGCAGCCTCACCCCACCCCGCCGCACTGCGTGCGTCGACCCTCCCCGTCAAGGGGAGGGTGGGGAAGCGCTTCGGCCTCACCAATGCGCAGCAGCCGCAGCGCGGTTCAGGCTGTGCTGGGACCGCGAGCCTCCGGCGCAACACCCTCCCCCTTGCGGGGAGGGTCGGCATCGCGCAGCGATGACGGGGTGGGGGTAGCGCGCGATCAGCGCGCTTTCGAACCATCGCAGCTTCAACCAAACCCGATACGAAATCGCAGCCTCACCCCACCCCGCCGCACTGCGTGCGTCGACCCTCCCC
>CAISZN010000002.1 GCA_903889985.1 uncultured Hyphomicrobiales bacterium
GTGGCCGACATCCACCACTTCCTGCCGCAGTCGGGCCTGCACATCATCGGCGAATATTTCCTGCCGATCCATTTCCAGCTGCTCTGCCTGCCGGAAGCCGACATCACGACCATCAAGTCCGTCTATAGCCACGTCCATGCTCTGGGCCAGTGCCGCAAGATCATCCGCCAGTATGGCCTGAAGGCGGTCGTGACCGGCGACACGGCGGGTTCTGCGCGTGAAGTGGCCGAGTGGAAGGACCCGACGCGCGCCTCGCTGGCGCCAGCGCTTGCGGCTGGCATCTATGGCCTCAAGACGCTGGCCACGGATGTGGAGGACGAGAAGCACAACACGACGCGCTTCGTCATACTGTCGCGCACGCCGAAGGTCCCGGCCATCGGTAGCGGGCCGATGGTCACGACCTTCGTGTTCCGCTGCCGAAACGTGCCGGCGGCGCTTTACAAGGCGCTCGGCGGCTTTGCGACCAATGGCGTGAACATGTCCAAGCTCGAGAGCTACATGGTCGATGGCGAATTCGCCGCGACCCAGTTCCTCGCCGACGTGGATGGTCATCCCGACGAGCCGGGACTGGCGCGCGCTTTCGAGGAGCTCGCCTTCTTCTCGCGCGAAGTGAATATCCTTGGGACCTATCCGGCCCACGCATTCCGCATTGAAACGCAGGGCCGCGCGGACTGATCCCTCGCGGATGATGTGATTTTCAGGCGGGAAGCGGCGCTGAAAGCCCTTCACCGCCCTTTGCGTCATGCAACTGGCGCAACTGTCCGCGCACGCCATCGAGGAAGGTGGCGATATAGAGCCGGATCAGGGACCGTGAATCCTCCACCAGCGCGAGCCCATAGACATGGGTGCGGATCTGGTTGAACACGACCGAACCGTGCAGCATCAGGGCGAGTTCGTATTCGCCGATCAGGACCGGAACCTCGTCGATGGGCTTGAGGCCGCTGTCGGCGCGAAGCGCAGCTATCAGCGGGATCATAAGCTTGTGGCGCTGCGCCTCGGCCATGCGCTTTGGCAGCGGATAATGGTCGAGCGCCGCGCGCAGGAAGAGGCGCACGCCGATGCCATCACGCTCGCGCACATAATGCGCATAGAGGGCGCAGATCCGCTCCAGCAGGGGCTTGTTGGAATCCTGCAGGAGGTTCGTGCACTCCATCGACAGCTGCTCGGAAAAGACCGTCTCGAAGATCGAGTCGAGCAAGGCTTCCTTGGAGGGGTAGTACTTGTAGAGAAGCGCCTGCCGGACACCGAGGCGATCAGCCAGGTCACGGGTCGAGGCGGAAAACCCTTCCTCGGCGAAGAACACGGAGGCCTCGCGGATGATGGCAGCCCGACGCTCGCCAGCTGGCAGCCTCGTTGCCCTCTGGCGCTGGGGCGGTACAACGCCCCCCGCTGTTCCCGCCAATCCGTCCAGCTCTCCTGCCGCCATCGCTTTTGCACCCACAGCGCGGCCCCGGCCAAGCCATAGCCCGCAGCATTGTTTTTCCTGAGTTAACAATGCTGTAGTAGACCCGAGCGAAAGGGGAAGCAATTGGGGTCAGTTGATTATTTTAATCATTTGATCGCGCAATGAAGTGTATCCAATTGTATTCAATCTCCGGCCCAGTGGGACAGGAGGTGCCGGGCGATGGCGATGGGCTGGGGTGCCGA
>CAISZN010000003.1 GCA_903889985.1 uncultured Hyphomicrobiales bacterium
ACCAGATCCAGGGGGCGCAGCTCCCCGGGAGCTTCAATCTGCATGGTTTTCGGGGTTTTCAACAGGGCCTGGCTCGACATCGTCTGGGGTCCTCAACGGGAGACAATGCAATGATCGACTGCTGCTGGTTCACGGAGGACCTGCGAATTCAGCCATCTCCCCCGGATTTTTCCCCAACATGGTGAAAGCCCCGTTAACGACGTTTTGCATTTCGCGGCGGCACAGGTTTCCTTGGCACCCCCCAGCAGGTAGATTGACGATTGGTTAATGCTGCCCATGACTCTCGAGGCCCAAGTGGGAGTCAGGCGGCAGGGACTGTCGCGCTGCGGCAGTGATGCGTAAAGAGGCGTAGAACGATATGGCCATTCAACCGAAGTCACAGGACCCGACGGAAGCCGCTCTCTCGGCCATCGAGGAAGCCCTGAACCTGTCGGCTGTGGAGCTTGACGACCCTGCGGTCGACGAGCCCAAGGCACCGGAAGCCAGGAAGACGCCTTCAGCCCCTGCCCTGCCCGAAGTTGGCAGCAACGAGCTGCGCCCGCGCACCCGGCTCGATCCTGGCATGCCTGCCAACCAGCAGACAGCACCTGCGGTTGCGACCGAGGCGCCGATCAAGGCGCCGGTGACCCCAAGCTCATTGCCCGCCAACGATGACCGCCACTCGGTCGGCCAGATCCTGCAGGCCCTCCAGTATCGCCCAAGCTCGCTGCCTCTGGTGGTTGCCGCAGTGATTTCCGTCGGCTGGCTCGCCCTGATCGGCGCCGTCGCCTATCCAGAACTCTCCCAGGGTCCGTTCAGCCGCATTCAGGCTGCGACCTTTGGCTTGGCCGCCTTCGGCCCCGTCCTCTTCTTCATGCTTGGCGGCATCCTGGTGCGCCGCATCCAGGAGATGCGCCACGCTGCCCGCTCCCTCTCCGAAGTCGCCATTCGACTTGCCGATCCGGAGACTTTCGCCACCGATCGCGTCGTCACTCTCTCGCAGGCAATCCGCCGCGAAGTTGCCTCCATGGGCGATGGCATCGAACGCGCCGTTGCGCGCGCTGGCGAACTCGAGACCATCGTCCGCAACGAGGTCTCGAACCTTGAGCGCTCCTACAGCGACAACGAGCGTCGGATGCGCTCGCTCATCGATGAGCTCTCGTCTGAGCGTGATGCTATCATCAACAATGCGGAGCGCGTCCGTCAGGCGGTGTCCGTTGCCAGCGATACGGTTTCCAAGGATCTCGACACAGCCGCCTATCGCATTGCCGAAAGCGTCAGTAATGCAGGCTCGCGTGTAAACTCCTCACTTGGCTCAAAGGCTGAGGAGATCAACCAGAACCTCGCCCAGATCAGCGAGACCATGTCCCAGCAGATGGGCCTGCGCGGCGCAGAAGTCATTGCCCGCTTTGCAGACGCCAGCCAGGCTGTCTCGACCGGCCTGACCAATGCCACCGAGACTATCGCCAACATCTACGTCGAGCGCGCTTCGGAACTCGAAGGGCGCCTGAAGGCCACTGGTGAGGCGATCGTTGCCAGCCTCGACAACAGCTGCACGGAAATTGCCACCCGTCTTGACGGTGCAGGCGCCAATGTGGCCGATCTTGTCGCCCAGCGCGGCGATGTCCTCATTTCACGCCTTACCGAAACCGGCGAGAGCGTCGCAAGCTTCCTCGAAAGCCGCACGAGCCATGTCACCGGCCTGTTCGAGAATTCGGCAGCAATGCTTACGCAGCAGACGGAGTCCCTCACCTCTGTCTTCGCCCGCCAGTCCGCAGCTGTGGCCAGCATGTTCGCCGAACAGACGCAGAAGACCGCCTCGCTGCTCGATGAACATTCGCAGTCCGCAACCAACCTCTTCGCGCAGAACACGCAGGCGGCCAGCGATGTCCTTGCCCAGCGCACGCAGGAGCTGGAACACCTGCAGGCAAGCGCAATCGAGCAGTTTGCTTCGGCAAGCGAGCAGGTGACGCAGGTCATGACCGAGCGGGTCAACGCGTTCCACGAGGTTCTCTACAGCTCACGCGACGAACTGACCGCAACCGGCAATCAGATCTCTGCAATTCTGTCAGAACGTACGGGTACCTTCCACGAAGTGGCGCGTGCGACGCGCGACGAACTTGCCGTCTCCGGCGAGCTCATCCAGGCCGCCCTCGACGAACGCGCCGTGCAGCTTGCCGAAGTGGCCAGCCAGTCACGCCTTGCAATCGCTACAGCAGGCGAGGAAGTCACCACGGCCCTCGCCCACGAGGCAGAAGTTGCCCGCGCAGCACTCGTTGCCGCACGCGAGGAACTCGGGGCCACCGGCAGCCAGATCGCCAGCACGCTCACCGAGCACACCGAGAGCGCTCGCACCGCTCTCATCGCTGCCGGCGACAACATTCTGTCGACAGCCGAGCAACTTGCCACCCTCATTCACGAGCGCACGACGACAGCACAGGAAGTTCTGGCCGACCAGCATCAGCAGCTTGTCGCCACCGGGACCTCAGTTGCGAAGGTCATGGAAGCCAGCACGGGCCTTGCCCGCGAGGCTCTCGAGAACTCACGCAGCGATCTGGTGCGCAGCGGCGAAGAGATCGCCCGCCTGCTCAGCGATCAGGTCGAGGCGGCACATTCGACCTTCGCCCAGACGCGCGGCAATCTGGAATCAGTCACGCGCGAACTCACCGTCGCAATCGGCGCAGAATCCGGAGCGGTGCAGGAGGCCCTCAAGTCCTCGCATCAGGAATTCATCGACGCCGCGAGCCAGATCGCCGACGAGATCGGCCATCGCACCTCTGCGGTGCGTGAAGCGATCGTTGGCTCACGTCAGGATCTGGTGGACGCCGGCGAGCAGGTGGCCGCCGTCATCGACGAACGCGCCAGCTCGGCGCGCGAAACGCTCGCCGTCTCCCAGCGCGAAGTCGTCGAGGCTGCCTCAAGGGTCGCCGCGTCGATTGCAGAAAACGCCAGCGCCATCCGCGACGCACTCAACGAGTCGCGCACCGGCTTCGTGCAGGCCGGAGAAGAGGTCGCCAATACCATTGGCGCCCAGGTCGTCGCCGTGCATGACCAGCTCAGCCATTCGGGTGGCGAGCTCACGATCATTGCAGATCGCCTCAACCGCGAGATCGCCAATCAGGCCGGGGAAGCCCGCCGCATTCTCGATGAATCCGCACAGATCCTCGCCGATCGTCTCGACTCGCACAACACCCTTTTCCGTGCGAGCCTCGAAGCTCAGGCAGACGCCCTGCGGGATCGCTTCACCGAGACGGCGCAGGAGGCCATCAGCTCCATCGCCAGCCATGGCGAGCAGGTCAGCGAGACTCTTGGCGAGCGCATGCGTGGCTTCGAACAGAGCATGCTCACACAAAGCAGCGCCCTCTCCGAGGAGATCCTTCGCCACACCGACGACCTCAATCGTCGCGCCGACGAGAAGATCCTGGCACTCTCATCGACATTTGGTTCCCAGGCAGCCTTGCTCGACGAGAAGCTCTCGACGCGCACACGCGAAGTCAGCGAGTCGCTTGAAGCCCTCATCGACCGGATCGATAACGGCCTCGACCAGCGCGGCAAGTCGCTCATCGAGACGCTTGCGCAGAATGCCCTCGAAGTCTCCCGCGTGCTCGGCGATGGCGTGCGCGAGATCAATCGCGTGCTCGATCCAAAGGAAATGGACGAGACGCTGAGTGCACGTCTGGCCGACATCAACATGACGCTGGGCAGCCGCCTCAGCGACCTGCACCGCACCCTCGAGGAAGGCAGCCAGCGGATCGGCAGCGGCCTCGACCAGCGTGGCATCGAGCTCTCCGAAGCAGTCTCGGCCCGCGCCCGCGAACTGCAGGATGCCCTCGAAGCCTCGAGCCGTGTCGTCGACGAGACCCTCAGCAACCGCGCCCGCAGCCTGCATGACACGCTCTCGGATGCCTCGCGCATCGTGCACGAGACACTTGCCGGCCGCGCCCGCGACCTGCACGAGACCATGCTCGCACGCACGAACGAGCTGCAGATGCTCTTCGATACGAAGGGCCCCCTGCTCGCCGACCTCATCGCCAGCCGCGGCGGCGAGGCGGCCTCCGAAGTCGTGCGTGCTGCCGAACAGGTCTCGGCGACCCTCGAGGATCGCAGCAATGCCCTCGTCGGCCAGATCGGCAACAAGCAGCATGAACTCGCCCGCATCCTTGCCCAGTCGACCGATGCCATGCGCCATGCGCTTGAGACGACCGCCACGGCGTCCGTCGATAACCTCATCGGCACAAACGAGCGTCTCCAGGCAGAAATGGGTTCGGTCCTCGAGCGGCTGTTCCATACGAACTCGGCCCTGCAGACCATCATCGGCGGCGCCAGCGAAAACCTCACCGCGGTCGAGACCTCCCTGCAGGAGCGCGTCCGCGAGTTCCAGGGTGCCCTTGGCACGATCTCGAACCAGGTGATCTCGCTCAACCACACGGCGAACAATGCGCTCGCCGGCGTGGATCGACTGACCGTTCAGGTCGAGCAGCACACTTCAACCCTCGACAAGACGGTCGATCATCTCGCCGGTACCCAGCAGGGCTTCGATCGCGCGCTCGACAATCGTCGGCAGTCGATCGAAAGCCTGCTTGCAGGCCTCGAGAACCGCGCCGAAACATTCGAGTCGATCATGCAGACCTTCTCGACCGGCCTCGAGGACTCCTTGCGCAAGGCAGAGAACCGCGCCCGCGAGATTGGCAACTATCTCAATCGCTCCAGCGAGGAGATGGCAGGTCTCGTGGACGAACAGTTCGGCCATGTCCGCAGCGAAGCCGAGAAGGAACGCAGTCGTACATCCGAGGCCCTGCGCGCCGCCTACGAGCAGGCCAATACCGAACTCGCACATGTCTTCGGGCAGACCCTGGAGCGCTTCCGCGCTGCTGCTGGCGAGCTCAAGGGCATCTCCGGCGAGATCCATCGCGAGCTCGAGGAGACCCGCCAGGAAGTCCGCCGCGGCGCTTCCGACCTGCCGCGTGAGACCGCCGAGCAAGCGGCTGCCATGCGCCGTGTCGTCGCCGAGCAGATCCGTGCGCTCAATGACCTGACCGAACTCGTCGGCAAGGCCCCGAGCCGTGCCCTCGACCTTGCGGAGGCCCATCCGGTCGCCGCCCAGGCCGCAGCACCCCAGCGGATGCAAGAGCCCGCGCGGCCGGTTGAAAAGCCTCGCACGCAGGCTTCCAACCCGTTGCCGAGCCGGCCTGCCCAGATGGCCGCTCCGGCCACGCCAGCGCGCACCAGCACGGCTCTTGCTCCGGCCCGTTCGGCAGGTAGCGACCGCACGGGCTGGCTGTCGGACCTGCTCGCCCGCGCATCCGAGGCGGAACCTGCCAACCCGGCCGTGACCGCAGCGGCCAACCAGCCTGCCATCACGCCGGCGCCGAAGGCACCGGGCCGTCCGGCAGCCTCCCTTGATACGATCTCACTCGACATTTCCCGCATGGTCGATCATGCGGCAGCGAGCGAGGCCTGGGAGCGCTACTATCGGGGCGACCGTAATGCGTTCTCACGTGTCCTCTACACAGCGCAGGGTCAGCAGACCTTCGATGAGATCCGCCGCCGCTACGGTTCCGATCATGAGTTCCACGAGACGGTTGACCGCTATACTCAGGAGTTCGAGCGCCTGCTCAACGACGTCGCCCGCGACGACCGGGACGGCACGCTGGTGCGAACCTACCTGACCTCTGAAACGGGCAAGGTCTACACCCTGCTCGCCCATGCCGCCGGCCGCCTCGACTAAAGGCAAGGCGACGGGACAGCGTCGACGCGACAGTGTCATGGGGCACGGACCACGGTCCGTGCCCTTTTCATGTTGGGGCGCGCCAGGGTGAGGGTTTCCGCGTCAGATCGTAAGCGTCAGACTTGCCGTGCAGTCCAGATAACGATCTGGTGAAGAACGTCGCCAAGTGCCTGATCGAGGGCACGGGAGGCCGTTAGCCCATCGCTCGCCGACGCCGGGACGGAAGCCGAGAAAATCTGGGCCGAACCGATTCGGCCGCTGCCCTGGCTGATCAGCTTCACTGACAGCTCAACCACGGCCAGCCCGCGGGTGACATCGATCTCGAAGCTACGGATCTCGGTCGCCAGCTCATATTGGGCGGAAATTCGGGAGTCCGGCCGCGTGACCGCACGCAGTACCCTGCCGTTCTCAAAACTCTGGATGAGGCGCGTCTGGATGAGACGCGGCAAGCGCTCAACCCATTGCGCGCCCTTGAGGGTTGCCACCGTGTCGGGGGTCGGGCGGATCAAGATCCGGTCGGAATCGGCCGGAGACGTGGCCACTGGCTCAGTGACGACCACCTGCGAGCGCGGCGCACGGGCCGGCTGGCTGAAAGTCACTGAGGAGAGATCGAAGGTTTCGACGGGACTGCTGCCACAGGCTGCAAGCGTCAGGGCAACGGCTGAGACAAAGGCGAAGCCCAGGCGCCGCCCCGACCCGCCGAAACGCCGGCGCAATCTGTCGGAAACGGCAAGGGTCACATCAGGCTCCAGTCATCCGCACCGGATCGATGTGCCGGTGCGCGTCTAGGAAACATAGATGCCAGCCATCCTGCAAGCGCCACGGCGATATTGATGCGCCAAAGAAAAAGCCGCCCCTCGCCATGAAGGCAGGGAGCGGCTGAGGCTGGCCTGGATCGCGGGAGGGATGCAGATCCGGGCAACTCGCTGTGGAGTCATTCTCACCATAATCCCGACTCGCGCGGTGCGGACTGATCTGGATCAACTTAGACCTCGAAGATGACGCTCTTTTTCTCCCCGGAAAGTGGAAGAAACGAAGGGCCACCCCATGCCGATGTGGAAATGTGAGGGGGAACTCGGCGGCCCTCCTTCCGCTATACCTGGTCAGCGTGGCGAATATTCGGGGACTGTTGGCTTGGCGCCGAAAATCAGCTGCTGGGGATTCTTTTCCAGCGAGCGCATGGTTCGGTTGACCTCGTCAAGGGTTCGGCGGCTTTCGGCCGCCAGGGCCTCGTATTGCCTCAGGCCAGGACCCGTGAACTGCTTGAGGTTTGCCGTCAGCTCCCGGGTGCGCACGTCCAGGTTGTCGGCAAGCTTGCGAAGAGACTTCGCCGCCTCCCCCACCTCGTCGAACATGCTCTTGGAGCCTGGCTGGCCAAGGAAGCCCTGCGCGCTGTCGATGACGCCGTCAATCTTGGCCGCGGAGGCATTCAGCTTGGACACAAGCTCACGGGTATCGCTGACAATGGCGTCGATGCTGCCGGTGTTCTTGTTCAGCGAGTCGGTGAAAGGTTTCAGATTGTGGCCAAGGTCGCCCATGCTCTGCATGAAATCTGCGACACCTGCCGAGTTGTCAGCAAGCGCCTGGGAGAAGGTCTCAAGGTTCCTCATCGTCCGGCCTACGGTCCCGGAGTTGTCGCCAACAAAGCTGTCCGCCTTGTCAATGAGGCCATCAATCTTGCTGGACAGAGTTTGCAGGGTCTCGACGATGTTCTGAAACTCGGAGCGATCTGCCTGGAGCGTTGGCGGTGTACCTTCGAGCTCCTTCGCATCGGCCGAGCCGCCGGACAGCGCGACCGAGGCGACGCCCGTGAGGCCCTGGAACTCAAGGCGGGCGCGCGTGTCCGTCTTGACAGGCGTGCGGCGGTCGATGTCGATCAGCGCATAGACAATGCGCGGATCGTCGCCGAGATCGATCTGGGTGACCTCGCCCACACGAAGGCCGTTGAACAATACCCACGACCCACGGGCCA
>CAISZN010000004.1 GCA_903889985.1 uncultured Hyphomicrobiales bacterium
CGAGATCGAGGTGACCATCGAGCCTTTCAAGGGCCTGCTGCTTGGCCTCTTCTTCGTGTCGACAGGGGCCAGTCTCGATCTCAGTGCCATCGGGCGCAATCCGGTTTTGATTGTCAGCCTGACACTGGGCCTCATCGCGCTTAAGGCTGCGATTGTGCTGGGGCTTGGCCGCCTGTTTGGGCTCCCATGGCAAGCGGCTCGGGAAGCAGCCCTCATGCTTGGGCCCGGCGGTGAATTCGCTTTCGTGATGCTGAGCACAGCCATTGCATCGAAAGCCCTGACTCCGGACATCGGCGGTCAGCTCATGATCGTCGTGACGCTGTCCATGGTGGCAATTCCCTTGCTGGCGATCGTTTCCACACGCCAGCGCAGCACCCCACGCACGAGTGACCCCGAGCTTGCCGCGCGCCCGGAAGAAGATCCCTCGGCCGGACGGGTCATCGTCATCGGCTACGGTCGTGTGGGAAAACTCGTGGGTGACATGCTGAAGTGGCACGACAAGTCCTTCATCGCGATCGACAGCGATCCGCGCGTCGTGGCGCGTGAGCGTGCCACGGCCCGCAATGTCTATTGGGGCGATGCGAAGAAGCTGGAGTTCCTTCGCAACTGCGGTCTGGAGACCGCGAGTGCATTGGTCATCACGCTCGATTCTCCACATGCCGTTGAAGAGGTCGTCGAGGTGGCTCGCAAGGCGCGACCTGATCTCACCATCGTCGCACGCGCTCGCGATGCCCACCATGCCACCAAGCTCTATGAGCTGGGCGCAACCGACGCGATCCCTGAGACCATCGAAGCAAGCCTTCAGTTGTCGGAGGCGGTGCTCGTGGACATCGGCATTCCCATGGGGTTCGTGATCGCCTCGATCCACGAGAAGCGCGACGAATATCGCAAGATCCTGCAGCCGGATAATGAGGCCACCCAGCGCCGGGCCATCCGGATGTCGACCCGTGTGAAGAACATGAACCGCACGAAGCCGTCCCCTGAGGCCAGCTCCTGAGGGTCAGGTCAGTTCAGCCTGCATGGCGCTGACCACTTCCTGCTCGATCAGTGACCAGATCTGGTCCGTGATGGCCATGAACTCCGGCGTGCGCTTGAGGGAGAGTTCGCGTGGCCGCTCGAAGGGGATCCTTATATCCGCCGTCAGACGGCCGGGTCGCGAGGAGAACACCAGCACGCGATCCGCCAGATAGACTGCCTCGTCGATCTGGTGCGTGATGAAGAGCACGGTCTTACGCTTCTGCTGCCAGATCTTCAGCAGCTCCCGCTGCATGATCTCGCGGGTCTGAGCATCGAGCGCCGCGAAGGGCTCGTCCATCAGCAGGACCTGCGGATCGATGGCGAGCGCGCGGGCAAGATTGACGCGCTGACGCATGCCGCCCGACAGCTCGCTGGGATAATGCTCGGCAAAGCCCGACAGGCCGACGAGCTTGAGGAGCTGGTCCGCGATCGGGTGAGACTGCGCCTTCTTCACGCCGCGCACCTCGAGGCCGAAGACCACGTTGTCGCGCACGGTGCGCCAAGGCAGCAGGGAATCGTGCTGGAAGACGAAGCCGCGATCCGCACCCGATCCCTCGACCGGATGGCCATCGATGAGGACGCTGCCCTCCTCGGCGGAGATCAGCCCCCCGATGGCGCGGATGAAGGTGGTCTTGCCGCAGCCGCTGGCCCCCACGATGCAGACGAATTCATTGTCCGCGATGTCGACGCTGACGGCATCAAGCACCTTGCGAGGCGCGCCATCCCGGCTGAAGAAATATTTCGAAAGCCCGGAAATGGAAAGTTTCGGCGTGCCCATCAGCGCACCTCCGCCACGGACTTGCGCCAGGGCGCGAGCCTCTGCTCGAGATGCTTCAGCCCCTCCATGAGCACGACACCCATGATGGAGAAGATCAGCACCCCAAGGAACACGGTGGCCGTGTCAAAGCTCTGCCCTGCTGAGGTGATGAGATAGCCGACACCGGCCCGCGATGCGAAGAGTTCGCCGACCACTACGCCGGTCAGCGCGCGGCCGATGCCAAGGCGCAGGCCGACGATCACAAAGGGAAGGGCCGCCGGCATCAGGATCTTGGTGAAGACCTGCGTGCGCGAACAATGAAAGGCAGCAGCCACTTCAAGCAGATGGGCATCAGCCGAGCGAATGCCCACGAAGGCATTCAGCAGGATTGGAAAGACCGCAATGACGAAGACGATGGCGACCTTCGAGGCGAGCCCTATGCCGAAGACCAGAAGGAAGAAGGGCATCAGTGCCACGAGCGGGCTCGAATAGAAGAACGAGACCCAGGGGTCGAGAATGTCCTGCGCCCGCCGGCTCGTTGCCATGAAGAAGCCCAGGAACACGCCAACAACGGAAGCCAGCAGGAAGCCCAGCGCGAATTCCGAGGCGCTGACGCCGATGTGATAGAGCAGCTGACCCTTGGTGAGCTGGGTCCAGCCGATCACCAGAACCTTCGAGAGGGGCGAGAACAGGATCGGATTGGTCACGACGAACTGACCGACGAGTTCCCAGATCACCAGCCCGCCAATGACCGAGAGCAGCGCGCGCCGACGCGACTGGCGCTTCATCTGCTCCGGGCTCGTCTGACGGCGAAGGGCAGCTGGCGCGGGCGTCGAAGTGAGTGGCGTGCCGCTGTCTGCGGTCATGTCGCTCATGGCGTTTCTCTCCTGTCGAACCCTTTACGGGCGTGGCGCTGGTTCGCATGGGCGAGGGGCCCGCGCAACTTACTTCTTCGTGGCCTGTGCGGCGGCCCTCAGGCC
>CAISZN010000005.1 GCA_903889985.1 uncultured Hyphomicrobiales bacterium
TGTTCAAATGAAGCTTTGTCCATCTGCCTATGCCCTTCAGCGGAGAACGCGAAAGACCCTGTACTGTTCCCCGCCCAGCGCAACCGGAACGAGCCAGTCCGGCACCTCACCCGCAAGCAGGCGGGCAGCAAATCCGTCGGGAGCGCGTGCACTTGTGGCTTCCAGCTGGACCTGACCCGGGCAGAAGGCAAAATAGGTCGCGCCGGAGCCAATCACGAGATCGCGGGCGACCTCCGGTCGGGCGAGCAGCGCGTCCAGCACCAGCCGGTTGCCGCGATTGTTGCGGTGATAGGGCGCACCAAGCACCGCGTGGGGCGTATGGGCCAGAAGGTGCGACCCCGCGTCCATCGGCGCGAAGACGAGCCCCGCCGGAATAGCAGCCATGGGCGCATAGGCACTCGCCTTGCGGCAGGCGGCGGCGCGGGCAAGGCGCTCCGCTTCGACCGGATTGTCGTCAATGGGCGCCATCAGGGCCCAGCCAATGCCGGTGAAGGGCAGGCAGGCCGCGAGCGCCAGTACAAGGCCAAGCGTTTTGGAACGGGCTTCGAAATGACGCCAGACCCAAAGGGCCGGGAACAGGCCGCCCAGAACGATGACCGGCGCGAGCGAGCTTTCCGCCCGGATGATCCAGCTGGCGGTGGCCATGCCAATGAGGACTATGGGGATCAGCGCCAGCCATCGCGCCCGTTCAATCCCGCGTGTCAGGCAGGTGGCCATGACCAGTCCGGCAAGACCAAGGATGGAGGGCAGGACCAGCACCGGCCAGGCACTGGGATGGATCGCCAGCACCTGAGGCAGGGTGCGAACTTCGGTCGTGTTGCCAAGCCACAGGTCCCGCACGAGGGGATCGAGGCCGAAGAAGGGGTCGCGGCATTCCGGATGGGCCAGCGCCATGGGTCCTAGCGTGACAAGACCCGCCAGGGCCAGCAGCCCGAAACGAGCGCTCCGCGAGGATCGCCTCGGGGTCGCCAGCGCGAGCATCACGCAGGCGATGGCACCGGTCACGGCGGGTATGAGGCTGACGGCCGAGAAAGCATCGCAGGCAGCCGCCGACCACTGGGCTGGTGGCACAAAAATGCCATAGGCAGCAAGCAGGGCTCCACCAAATCCGAGGCCGAACCAGCGCAGGGCTGCGGCTTGAGGGGTGCCGGCGATGGCCCATGCCAACGGCAGGATCGCGCTTCCGGCGACAAAAAAGGGCAGGTTCTCGAGGCTCACGGCCAGCGACAGGGCCATGCACAGGCCAGCCAGCGCCGCCATCCGTGCCCGTGCCGGATCGAGGGCTGCCAGCAGGCTACCGGTTGCGCTGACCAGCAGCAGGATCTGCATGGAATGGTGATCGACACGGCCGGGCACGAACTGGCCGAGCATGAACCCTGTCAGAAGAACCAGCACCGGGGCACAGGTCGCCCCCTTGGCTCCTCCCAGCAGCCGGCCGATCAAGGCCATGACGCTCAGCAGGGCAAGCTGGAGGGTGAGCGGATAAGCGATGCGCGCGGCGCGTTCCGCGGCCTCAGGAGGGAGTCCGAGGCTGAACAGTTTCACAAAGGCAGCAACCGGCAGGTCGACCAGCCGCGACCAGTGCATCAGCGATCCCGCCGGAGGGTCGAGGCGCCAGGCGGTCAGGTCGTACCAGCCCTGTCCGGCAAGCCAGCTGCGCACCTGCACCATGCGCATGGCATCGTCGGTGTCGCCGAAATCGCCGGTCGCCCAGACCTGCGCGACCAGGGGCCAGCAAAGCGCCAGCGCCACCGCCATGGTGGCGAGAACTGGCACGAGGAACTTCCCGGCGCGCGATGCTGGCCGGGCGATGTCAGTGGATGTGCTTATGGTCTGGTCGAGGGACACGGGAGACCTCCGCCCCCGTGATGACAGGTGTCGGTTGAGGCCGCGTTACTGCGCGGCGATGCCGTTTGTCTCGTCTGCCTTCAGATCCTCGGGGCGCGGCATGGAAATGATGTTGTAGCCCGCATCCACGAAATGGGTTTCACCCGTCACGCCCGACGACAGATCAGACAGCAGGTAGAGGCCGGAGCCACCCACATCCTCGATGGTCACGGGACGGCGCAGGGGTGAATGGGCCTTCTGGAAGGCAAACATCGCCCGCGCATCGCCGATGCCGGCGCCCGCCAGTGTGCGGATGGGCCCAGCCGAAATGGCATTGACGCGAATGCCCTGCTGGCCGAGGTCGGAGGCCAGATAGCGCACGCTCGCCTCAAGCGAGGCCTTGGCAAGGCCCATGACATTGTAGTTCGGCATGACGCGGGTCGAGCCGCCATAGGTCAGCGTCAGCAGGGAGCCACCTGCATTCATCATCGGCGCGGCACGCTGTGCCACCTCCGTGAAGGAGAAGCAGGAGATGACCATGGTGCGCGAGAAGTTCTCGCGGGTAGTGGCATCGATATAGCGGCCCTTGAGTTCGTTCTTGTCGGAGAAGCCGATGGCATGCACGACGAAATCGAGCGTGCCCCACTGCTTCTTCAACTCATCGAACACAGCATCCACACTGGCGAGATCTTCGACGTCGCAAGGCAGCGTGATCTGCGAACCGACGCTCTCGGCGAGCGGTTTCACGCGCTTGCCCAGTGCTTCGCCCTGATAAGTGAAAGCAAGCTCGGCGCCCTGATCGGCGACGGCCTTGGCAATGCCCCAAGCGATCGAGTGATCATTGGCAACGCCCATGATCAGTCCGCGCTTGCCCTGCATCAGCGGTCCCGGCATCTATTCCTGTTCCCCTCTGACGCGCCACTTGGGCGCTGCTTTGGCATCGGATCTAACAAGCTTCACCTAGGTCACGGAAATAACTAAATGTTACTCACCGTGACGCTCGTGTTCACAGGTCCGGATGGGCAAAGACCAGCGTCGCATTGGTGCCACCGAACCCGAATGAGTTCGACAGGACCGTTCCTAGTTTCACATTGTCCCGGCGTTCGCGCAGGATCGGCATGTCCGCAAAGGCTGGATCGAGCTCCACGATATTGGCGCTCTTGGCCATGAAGTCGCCCTGCTGCATGAGCAGGGAATAGATCGCTTCCTGCACGCCCGCCGCACCCAGCGAATGGCCGGTGAGGGACTTCGTCGCCGAAATGGGCGGGCACTTGGCGCCGAACACTTCGCGGAGCGCTTCGATTTCCTTGGCGTCGCCAACGGGCGTCGATGTCGCATGCGGGTTGATGTAGTCGATCGGCGTGCGCACCGTGGCGAGTGCCTGGCGCATGCAGCGCATCGCACCTTCGCCCGATGGCGCCACCATGTCGTAGCCATCCGAGGTCGCGCCATAGCCCACGAGTTCGGCATAGATCTTTGCGCCACGGGCCTTGGCATGCTCGTATTCCTCGAGTACCAGAACGCCCGCCCCACCGGCAATGACGAAGCCATCGCGGTTCTTGTCATAGGCGCGCGAGGCCGTCGCCGGCGTGTCATTGTAGCTCGATGACATGGCGCCCATGGCATCGAACAGGACCGAGAGACCCCAGTCGAGCTCTTCGCAACCGCCGGCGAACATGACGTCCTGCTTGCCCCACTGGATCATCTCGGCCGCATTGCCGATGCAATGGCTCGAGGTCGCGCAGGCCGACGAGATCGAATAGTTCACGCCCTTGATCTTGAACCATGTCGCAAGCGTAGCCGAAGCCGTAGACGACATGGCCTTGGGCACCGCGAAGGGGCCAACGCGCTTGGGGCCCTTGGTGCGGGCGATGTCGGCTGCGTCGACGACGGTGCGCACCGAGGGGCCGCCCGAGCCCATGATGATGCCGGTGCGCTCATTCGAGATCTCGCTGGCCTCGAGGCCGGAGTCGGCGATGGCCTGATCCATGGCCACATGGTTCCAGGCGGTGCCGCCGGCATGGAAGCGCATGGCGCGACGGTCGACGATCTCTTCGGGGACGCAGGTTGGTGCGCCGTGGACCTGGCAGCGGAAGCCAAGCTCGGCATATTTCTCCGCCTTGACGATGCCCGAACGGGCCTCGCGCAGGGAGGTCGTGACCTCCTGCGTATTGTTGCCAATGGAGGAGACAATCCCCATTCCGGTGACGACAACGCGTCTCATGCGAACACTCCTCAATCGGATGGCGGCGGACGCTCACCCGCTGTGTTTCGGCTTCAGGTTCAGACCCGCCTCAGCTGGCGGCCGGAGCTTCCTGCTTGAAGAGTCCGACCCGCAGATCCTTGGCTTCGTAGATGCGCTTGCCATCGGCCTCGACCCAGCCATCGGCGATGCCGAGGACGAGCTTGCCACGGAAGACGCGCTTGAAGTCGATGCCATAGACGACATTCTTCACGCTGGGCAGCACCTGGTCGATGAACTTGACCTCGCCCACGCCAAGCGCCCGGCCACGTCCCGGATTGCCCTGCCAGCCCAGGAAGAAGCCAACGAGCTGCCAGAGGGCATCAAGGCCGAGGCATCCCGGCATGACCGGATCGCCCTTGAAATGGCAACCGAAGAACCAGAGATCCGGTTTGATTTCCAGCTGGGCGCGGATGAGGCCCTTGCCATTGGCGCCGCCTTCTTCCGAAATCTCGGAAATGCGGTCGAACATCAGCATGGGGGGGAGCGGCAATTGTGCATTGCCTGGTCCAAACAACTCTCCGCGTCCGCAGGAAAGCAGGTCCTCATATTCGAAGCTCGAGCGTCTTTCGCTCATCGTGGTCCTTCACTTCCGGCGCGGATTACGCCGCGCTTCTCACATGTTGGCCCGGCCGGGCCGCAAATCGGGCGTTTACCTAACACATGGCTTGCCCTGCTCAAAGCCTGCCAGATGCGACCTTCGGCGGCGGTCTGGACTTTTCCGCGGCGCATTGTCGTTGCCGCGGTGGCTTCCTATGATATGAGCAGCCTTAATGGAGGTCCTGTCCGCCCGATGAGCCCAGCCCGAACCGCAGTTTCCAGCCAAAAGTCCAGCGGGGCGGTCCCGTCAGACCCCATGGCCGGCTGTCCGGTGCATGCGCTCCGGGAGACCCTGCGGGGTGCGGGCCTGCGTCCGACGCGCCAGCGCGTTGCGCTCGGTTGGCTGTTGTTTGGCCGCGGCCATCGACATGTGACGGCGGAACGTCTCTATGTCGAGGCAGCCAGCACCCGCGTCCTGCTGTCCCTGGCGACAGTCTACAATACCCTCCACCAGTTCACGGAAGCAGGCCTTCTTCGGGAAATCGCGGTCGATGGCGCGAAAACCTGGTTCGACACCAACACCACCCCCCACCATCATTTCCTGATCGAGGGGGAGGTCAACGAACTGGTCGACATCCCCGGCGACCTCGTTGAGATTGCACGCCTGCCGTCCTTGCCAAACGGCATGGAACTCGTGGACGTGGATGTGGTCGTACGGATCCGCAGGAAGCTCTGAAACAAGGCCTGCGCCGTCAGAATTTCTCGTCCGGATAAACGCCCCAGAGATTTGCCTGGCGGATGTAGCCATCGAACCCGTCGCCGCCGAACCGGCACCAGTTCCCGTCGCAGGTCTTGACCGCTCCCTGGACGCCCGGCTGGAGCCTGGCAGCGATTCCGGAGCCTTCATCGGGTTTGACGTAGAGCAGCATGGTCTCCCCCTTCTTCCAGGGGGCGACGAGGCCGGAGCGCTTGCCCACGAGCAGGGTGGCGAGCACCCAGCCTTCCGAACCTTCGGAATCGCGAATGCGCCGCCAGACGTCGAATTCCGCCGTAATTTCAACAGGCAGGCCGCCGCGCTGGTAGATGAAGGTCGTCCGGTGCGTCTTGGAGGGCCCCTCGCGCACATTGGTCTTGTCGAAGCGCAGGCTGACATAGCGCGGCAGGCGCAGCTTGGTCACGGTGCCGACCTGCTCCTCCCCGGCCGCCTGGGCTGGCTGCGGTTCGAGCCCCAATGCCCCTGTCAGCGCTGCGATCAAAATCCAGACGGCGGTGACAAGTCTGCTGTTCATGCCTTCGAATCCATTGGCGGCCGACCTATGGTCACCTTGTCGTCCCATGCGCATCTGCTAGGACTTTTCGGAGAGTGGCCGACGGTTGCCTTCCATCTGGCGCTTTCAGGGTTAAGGCTAGGTGAATCCGGATCGCTGGGTAGCACTTCTGCCCGCAAGCTCGTGAGGAATGACGAGGATGAGTCGCAAGAAGCCGGTGGTCATCGTGACGCGCAAGCTTCCCGAGGTCGTCGAGACCCGGATGTACGAACTGTTCGACACGCGCCTCAATGAGGCCGACCGGCCCATGGGCCGCAGCGAACTGATCGAGGCCGTGCAGACGGCTGACGTTCTCGTGCCAACGGTCACGGACCGCATCGATGCGCAGATCATCGCCGCTGCCGGCGAGCGCCTGAAGCTCATCGCCAATTTCGGCAATGGCGTCGACAATATCGACGTGAATGCGGCGTCCGAGCGGGGCATCACCGTTACCAATACGCCGGGCGTGCTGACCGAGGACACGGCCGACATGACCATGGCCCTGATTCTCGCCGTGGCGCGCCGCATCGTCGAGGGTGCCAAGATCATTCCGGCCGGTGACTGGTCCGGCTGGTCGCCGACATGGATGCTCGGCCACCGGATCGCCGGCAAGCGGCTTGGCATTGTCGGCATGGGCCGTATCGGCACGGCGCTCGCCCGGCGCGCGAAGGCCTTCGGCCTGTCGATCCACTATCACAACCGCCGCCGCGTCTCGGCCGAGGTCGAGGAGCAGCTTGAGGCAACTTACTGGGAGAGCCTCGACCAGATGCTTGCCCGGATGGACGTGGTCTCGGTCAACTGCCCGCACACGCCAGCGACCTATCACCTGCTGTCAGCGCGCCGGTTGAAATATCTCCGTCCGAGCACGATCCTCGTGAATACGGCACGCGGCGAAATCATCGACGAGGCCGCGCTCACCAAGATGCTCGAGGCAAACGAGATTGCCGGTGCCGGCCTCGATGTCTTCGAGCATGAGCCGGCCGTTTCACCCAAACTGGTGAAGCTCGCGAAGGCAGGCAAGGTCACGCTGCTGCCGCGCATGAGTTCGGCCACCCATGAGAGCCGCATCGACATGGGCGAGAAGGTCATCGTCAATGTGAAGGCCTTCCTTGATGGCCACCGTCCCCCGGATCGGGTCGTTCCAAGCATGCTGTGAGCGGCCCGTCGACCTCACGTCTATTTGATCGCTGGGCTCTCAAGCGAGGTCTATGGTCCCGCCAACTAAAAAGTTGGGGGGACTCCCGTGGGGTATCATAATTCAACCGATCCAAAGCGGCTTCTCATTCCGGCTCTTGCGCCTGTCTATGGCAGCCTGTCGGACTACGCCTATGCCTTCATCCGGTTTGCGACCGGCGCAGTTCTCGTTCCGCACGGTGTGCAGAAGGTCTTTTTCCTTCCGCTCAGTCGTTATGTTGATGGGATCAGCGCCAAGGGCCTGCCATTTCCAGAGGTCCTCGCAATACTGACCTATGCGACAGAATTCGGCGCTGCGATCTGCCTGTCGCTCGGCCTCTTCACGCGCCTTGCCGCGGGCATGATCTGTATTGAGATGCTCGTCATCATGACGACTTTCATCGGCGCCAAGGGCTACTTCTGGACCCAGGGAGGCATCGAATATGCGCTGCTCTGGTTCCTGATCAGCCTTGCCGTGTTCTTCCGCGGTGGCGGGCGTTATTCCCTCGACCGGTTCCTGCCGAAGGAACTCTGATTGCGGATGCGAGCCGGAGGCTCGCAGTCCTGGGTGCACCTGGACTGCGCGGCTCCTGCCTCGGTCAGACCGCTTCAAGCGCCAGCGAGATGCCCTGGCCGACGCCGATGCACATCGAAGCCAGCGCCCGCTTGCCCTTGCGGTCGTTCATCTCGATGGCGGCGGTCAGGGCGAGGCGTGCGCCTGACATGCCGAGCGGATGGCCGATGGCAATGGCGCCTCCATTCGGGTTCACATGCTCGCCATCATCGGGCAGGCCGAGACCCCGCGTGCAGGCGAGTGCCTGCGCCGCAAAGGCCTCGTTGAGTTCGACCACGTCGAAATCGCTGATCTTCAGCCCAAGCTTGTCCATCAGCTTCAGGGTCGCGGGCACCGGGCCAAAACCCATGATGCGCGGTGGCACGCCCGCCGTGGCCATGCCGGAAATTTTCGCGAGCGGAGAGAGGCCATATTTTTCGACGGCGCGGCGCGAGGCGATGAGGAGCGCGGCGGCACCATCGTTGACGCCCGACGCATTGCCAGCCGTCACGCTGCCGCCCTTGCGGAAGATCGCCTTCAGGCTCGAGAGCTTCTCGATGGTCGTCTCGCGCGGATGTTCGTCGCGGGAGACCTGCGTCACCTGCCCCTTGCGGTCGGTAATCGGATAGGGCGCGATCTCGCGGGCCAGCCTGCCGCTGGCAATGGCCCTGGCTGCGCGGTTCTGGCTGCGCATGGCAAAGGCGTCCTGATCCTCGCGCGAGATCTGGCGATCCTCGGCGAGGTTTTCGGCCGTCTCGCCCATGGCATCGACCCCATAGGCCGCCTTCATCGCCGGGTTGATGAAGCGCCAGCCGATGGTCGTGTCAAAAATCTCTGCATTGCGCGAGAAGGCCTCGGCCGCCTTGCCCATGACGAAGGGCGCGCGCGACATGCTCTCGACGCCGCCCGCGATGGCCACGTCGATCTCGCCGGCGCGGATGGCGCGAGCCGCTGAGCCGACTGCATCAAGGCCCGAGCCGCACAGGCGGTTGAGGGTGACGCCGGGAATCTCGAGGGGGAGGCCCGCCAGCAGCAGCGACATGCGCGCCACATTGCGATTGTCCTCGCCCGACTGGTTGGCGCAGCCGGAATAGACCTCTTCGACGGCGGAAGCCGGGAGGCTCGGCACGCGGAGCATCAGCTCGCGGATTGCATGGGCGAGCAGATCGTCAGGCCGAACTGCGGAGAGGGCGCCACCATAACGGCCGACCGGGGTGCGCACACCTGCGCAGAGGAACACTTCGGTCATGGCACTCTCCCCGGATATTGAAATCTGGATCGGTGATAGGCGGCGGTTGCCCACATGGTCAAGGCGAGCTGCAGGACTGGCAGCTGCCACAAGCGACCGGGCCAGACGCTCAACCTTAACGCAAGCTCGACAGAACCGGACGCATTCGATCCTTCGCGCGAACTCAGGGTTCAAAGGTTTCTGCTAGCGATTTGCAGAGTTCTTGAGTCGATTTTTAATTCCAGGGAAAATCGCCATGCGTGTCCTTGCTCCCAATCCCCTGCTGCCGCCGGTTCATTCTCTCGGGGTCGCGCCCAA
>CAISZN010000006.1 GCA_903889985.1 uncultured Hyphomicrobiales bacterium
ATTCCGGCGCAATTTGCGCCCTATTTCGCGGAATGGAGGAGCCGTATCCTGCGCTTCGACCCGGAGGAGATGGCCGGATGACGCTGTCTTATGGCCGCCCCCTCGCAGTTTCGCATATCCTTCCGCGCCCGTTTTTCAGGACCGACCCGATATGAACACTCGCCTCACCCGCCGCCAGATGACGGCCCTCCTCGCCGCCGCGCCCATTCCCGCCCTGCCGCTTGGCCCCGCCCTCGCGCAGTCCGCCCTCGACATCAAGCGCGGCTCGGGTTTTCAGCCGATCCCCATCGCCGTGACCAATTTTGGCGGCGACGGCGGGCCGCAGGCCACACAGATCATCACCAACAATTTCCGCCGCTCGGTCTTCATCACGCCGCTCGACCCCAACAGCTTCGTCGAAAAGCAGACCAATCCCGAAGCGCCGCAGATGGACAAGTGGAAGGTCCTCAACGCGCAGTTCGTCGTCACCGGCCGCACCGGCCGCGCGCCCGACGGTCGCCTGCGCACGGAGTTCCGCCTGTGGGATGTGGGCACGGGCGCACAGGTCGCCGGCCAGCAATATGTGACCGATCCGAACAATGCGCGTCGCGTGGCGCATATCGTCTCGGATGCCATCTTCACGCGCATCACCGGCGAGAAGGGCTGGTTCGACAGCCGCGTTGTCTTTGTCGATGAAACGGGGCCGAAGGAAAACCGCTCCAAGCGCCTGACGCTGATGGATCAGGATGGTGCCAACCTGCGCTATCTGTCGCGCGGCGATGAACTCGTCGTGACGCCGCGCTTTTCGCCGACGACCCAGGACGTGACCTATATGTCGTTCGGCCGTGGTGATCCGCGTGTCTATCTGCTCAACATCGAGACGGGCCAGCGCGAAGTCGTCGGTAATTTCCCGGGCATGACTTTCAGCCCGCGCTTCTCGCCCGATGGCCAGCGCGTCATCATGTCCCTGCAGCAGGGTTCTGCGACCAATCTCTTCACCATGGACCTGCGCTCGCGTTCGACCACGCGCCTCACGGATACGGCAGCGATCGACACCTCGCCGTCCTATTCGCCTGATGGTTCGCAGATTGTCTTCGAGTCCGATCGTGGCGGCGGCCAGCAGGTTTATGTCATGGGGGCCGGCGGTGGCGCGGCAAAGCGCATCTCCTTCGGGGAGGGCGCGCGCTATTCGACCCCGGTCTGGTCGCCCAAGGGCGACCTCATTGCCTTCACACGGCAGAAGGCCGGCGCCTTTGGTATCGGTGTCATGAAGCCCGATGGATCGGGCGAGCGCATTATCACGGAAGGCTACCATAACGAGGGGCCCACCTGGGCACCCAACGGCCTCTACCTGATGTTCTTCCGCGATCCCGGCGGGCAGGCCGGCGCCAAGCTCTTCATGGCCGACATCTTCGGCCGTGGCGAGTTTCCCGTGCCTACGCCCTCATGGGGATCCGACCCGTCCTGGTCGCCCCTGCTGAACTGACGTTCAGCCCTGCTGGACATCAGCCCCGCGCTCGTGCAAGTCCTCTGTCCAAACGGACAGGGACGGGACGCGGATGCGCGAATACAGCATCGACGTAAGGGGCACGAGGGTTCGCCTGCTGGAAGCAGGCGAGGGGCCAGTGGTGCTCTATCTGCATGGCATCGACGGGCCGCTTGAGGAGCCTCTGCTTGTCGAGCTTGCGCGGACCCATCGGGTTCTGGCGCCTGAAATTCCAGGGTTCTCCCGCTCAGGCGTGCCCGAGTGGATGATGAACACCGGTGATGCCGCCTTCTTCGGGCTGGATCTCATCGAGGCTCTGGGCCTGAAGCGCCTGCACCTGGTTGGGCATTCCATCGGTGGCTGGATCGCAACCGAAATGGCCATTCGTTCCACGCAGCGGCTGGCTTCCCTCACCCTGCTCGCACCTGCTGGTGTGATGCCGCTGGATGCGCCGAAAGAAGACGTCTTCCTGCTGGGTGGAGAGCGGGGCCTGCGCGCCCAGTTCCACGATCAGGAGAAGGTCGCGCAGGAGATCGCGTCGCGGGCGGGGCAGGACCTCGACATCGAGTTGCAGAATCGCACCGGGCTTGCACGGCTTGCCTGGACGCCGCGCATGGCGAGCGTGCAGCTGCCGCACTGGCTGCATCGCATCGACGTGCCGACGCTCCTTGTCTGGGGCGAGGAGGATCGCGTTGTTCCTATCAGCTGCTCGGAGATTTTCCGGCGCGAGATCGCGCGCTCGGAGCTGGTCAGGCTTGCCGCCTGCGGTCACGCCATCGGCCTTGAGCGCGGGCCGGACGTGGCTGCGCGCATCACCTCCTTCCTGTCGGGAGTTGCAGGATGAAAGTCTATTTCTTCCATCTCATGCCCTATGGCGATCTCGAGATCGCCAAGTCGGATGAATACAACTCCGCCTGGGTGACGATCCCCAACGACTGCTTCGATGTTCAAAAGGGCATGAAGCTCTATGACCGTTACATCGGCGAGCTCGAGCTGGCTGATGAGCTTGGGTTCGACGGCATCTGCGTCAACGAGCATCATCAGACAGCCTATGGCATGATGCCGGCGCCCAATATCATCGCGGGCGCGCTGGCGCGCACCACCAAGCGCGCGAAGATCTGCATCCTGGGTCGTGCGCTGCCGCTGGTGAACAATCCGATGATGATCGCGGAGGAATTCGCGATGCTCGACCACATGAGTGGCGGGCGCATCATCACCGGCTTCGTGCGCGGCATCGGGTCTGAATATTATTCGAACAGCGTCAATCCGACCTTCTCGCACGAGCGCTTCTATGAGGCGCATGAGTTGATCATCAAGGCCTGGACGCAGCCCGGGCCATTCCGCTACGCGGGCAAACACTACCAGTTCGACTATGTAAACCTTTGGCCGCGCCCGGTGCAGCAGCCCCATCCGCCGATCTGGATTCCCTCCCAGGGCAGCATGGAGACCATCGTATGGTGCGCGGCCAGGGAGCGGCGCTACACCTATCTCCAGACCTTCAGCCCCTATGCGCTGGCGCTGAAGGCCTTCCGCGCCTATCGCGATGAGGCAGACAAGCAGGGCTACGAGTGCCAGCCCGAGCAGATGGGCTGGGCCGTGCCGACCTATGTGGCGGAGACCGACGAGATCGCACGGCGTGAGCTGAAGCCGCACATCGAGACCTTCTTCAACAAGTTCCTGCGCTTCCCCTCCATCGAGATGCGCCTGCCGCCGGGCTATTCCTCGATCAGCTCGACGAAGACGCTGATGGTGCAGAAATTCCAGGCGCGGGCGGATGCCACCATCGACAAGCTGATTGACCAGGGCATGATCCTCGTTGGCAGCCCCAAGACCGTGCGCGAGCGCATCGAGCACTGCCAGAAGGAAATGGGCTTCGGCCATATCTTCAATATGCTGCAGATCGCGACCATGCCCGCGGAAATGACGGAGAAGAACATCCGCCTCTTCGCCTCGGAGGTCATGCCGCACCTGCAGAGCACGAAAGCGACCATGCCGCAGGCTGTCACGGCCTGAACCAGAAAAACGCGGGAGGAACCATGAAGAGTGTTGTTGCAGGCTTGGTGGCGGGCCTCTCCCTGCTCACCCTGACGGGCGCTTCAATGGCGCAGAGCCTGAAGATTGCCTCGCCCCAGCGCGGAAGCTGGGAAGGTGCAATTCCGGAACTCGGCCAGCAGGCCGGCATCTTCAAGAAGCATGGGCTCGAGCTCGAGATCCTCTACACCTCGGGCGGTGGCGAGACACTGCAGACGGTGATCTCCGGCGCGGTCGATATCGGCCTGTCAGCTGGGACAGCAGGCACCTTCGGTGCCTTCGCCAAGAACGCGCCGATCCGCATCATCGGCGCGAGTTCGACGGGCTCGCAGGAGCTGTTCTGGTACACCAAGAGCTCGTCCCCCGTGCAAACGATGAAGGAGGCGCATGGCAAGACCATCGCCTATTCGACCACCGGATCGTCGAGCCAGATCACGGCGCTTCGCTTCATCAGCGAATATGGCCTGAAGGATGCGAAGGCCGTTGCAACCGGTGACGTCTCCGCCACCATCACGCAGGTCATGTCGGGTCAGGTTGATATCGGCTGGAGCGTTGCGCCTTTCAATCTCGATCCCCTGCGCAAGGGCGAGATCCGCCTGCTTGCCAAGGGCAACGAGATCTCGCGCGTGGCCGGGCAGACGATCCGCTTGCAGATCGTCAATGCGCAGGCGCTGGCGACGAAGAAGGATCTTATCAAGCGTTACCTCGCGGCCTATCGCGAGACGCTGGACTGGATGTATTCCTCACCCGAAGCCATCGAGCGCTATGTCGCTTTCTCCGGCCTGCCGGAAGCGTCCGTCAAGCAGATGCTGGCGGAGTTCATCCCCAAGACCAGTCTGCAGATTGATCGACTCTCCGGCGTCCCGGAGAGCATGCAGGACGCGGTCCAGTTCAAGTTCCTGACGGAGCCTCTGACCGAGAAGCAGCTGGCCGATCTCGTGCAGATCGACGCGCTGAAGTAATCCTGTCATCGTGATGGGGTGACAGCGCGGGAGATGACATGAACGGGACAGTTCCCTGGCAGGTATGGGCTCTTCTCTCGGCCGCCTTTGCCGCCATGACAGCCATCTTCGCCAAGATCGGAATCGAGGCCATCGGCTCCGATCTCGCGACCTTCATCCGCACGCTCGTCATCGTGCTGGTGCTTGGCTGCTTGCTGGCCCTCTCGGGTCAGTGGCAGGCGCCGGGCACCATTCCTGTGCGCACCTGGCTCTTTCTGGTTCTTTCGGGCCTTGCCACGGGTGCCTCGTGGCTTTGCTATTTCCGGGCGCTGAAAGTGGGACAGGCAGCTCAGGTTGCACCGGTCGACAAGCTGAGCGTCGTGCTGGTGGCGGTCTTCGGCGCACTGCTGCTTGGGGAGCGCCTGTCATTGACGGGCTGGATCGGGGTGGTTTTGATAGCCACCGGTGCGGTGCTCGTAGCCTTCGCCTGACGACAAGAAAAAATGAAGACCGGGAGGGATGGATGAAGCGTCACAGGTTCTGGCTCTTCACGACGATGTTGGTGGCGGTGGCTGCTCCGCTTGCCGCGCAGGAGCTGCCCGAGGGGCCCGGCAAGGATCTTGTTTCCACCGTGTGCACCAGTTGTCATGAGGCGCGACGCTTCACCAATAACGGCTACTCTCCGGAAGATTGGCCCAATGTGGTCGCCATGATGCAGAATGTGGGTGCGCCCATCCCGCCCGAGCGCGTTGCAGAACTGACGGCCTATCTCATCAAGAATTTTCCGGAGCGGCCGAAGCCAGCTGCTGTCGTCATTCCCGGCCCGGTGAAGGTCACCTTCAAGAGCTGGCCGGTGCCCACGCCCGGCTCGCGCCCGCATGATCCGCTGGCCACGCCCGATGGCCTGATCTGGTATTCCGGGCAGGCGGCCAACAAGCTCGGCCGCGTGGATCCCAAGAGCGGCAAGATCGACGAGTTCACAATCAAGACACCGACGTCGGGCCCGCATGGCCTCGTCGACGACAAGGACGGCAATATCTGGTTCGGTGCCAACTGGGCCGGCTATGTCGGCAAGTTCGATCCAAAGACCGGCAGCTTCACTGAATTCAAGATGCCCGATCCCAAGGCGCGTGATCCCCATACGCCGCTCTTCGACAAAAATGGGATCCTGTGGTTCACGCTGCAGACAGCCAACATGCTTGGTCGATTGGATCCCAGAACCGGCGACGTGAAGCTCGTGACAATGCCCGTGCCGAAGTCGCAGCCCTATGGTCTCGTGCTCAACTCAAAGGGCGTCCCCTTCTTCGATCTCTTCGGATCCAACCGGCTGGCGAGCGTCGATCCGACGACCTTTGAAATTCACGAATATGCGCTGCCCAATCCCGACACACGCCCGCGTCGTCTGGCGATCACCAGCGATGACGTGCTCTGGTACACGGACTATTCGCGCGGCTTCCTGGGAAGGTACGATCCCAAGACCGGTCAGGCGAAGGAATATGCCTCGCCGAGTGGCAAGCGCACCTTTCCCTATGGCATCACGGCGCTCGATGATGTGCTCTGGTATGTGGAGGGCGGCTCGAAGCCGAACCTGCTCGTGCGGTTTGATCCCAAGACGGAGAAATTCCAGAGCTGGGCAATACCGACCGGCGGGGGCGTCGTGCGCAACATGATGGCCACCCGAGATGGCAAGGGGCTCGTCATTGCCGAGAGCGGCGTCAACCGAATCGGGCTCGTTGAAATTCAATAGCGCGACGCCGAATCGTCACAGAGCGAGGCTATGGCTGCCCGCTGAAGCGCGGGGCACCTCATGGGCTATCTGTATCTGGGACTGGCGATCGTGGCGGAGGTGATTGCGACCTCGGCGCTTGCGCGCTCCGCCACAAGTGAGGGTTACCTGCCATCGCTCGTCACCGTGGCGGGCTATGCCATTTCCTTCGTGTTCCTGTCGCTGACCCTTCGCACCATGCCGGTGGGCGTGGCCTATGCCATCTGGAGCGGCGTTGGCATCGTGCTGATTTCGATCATCGGCGCGACCTTCCTCGGCCAGAAGCTGGATACGCCGGGGTTGATCGGCATTGGGCTCATTGCGCTGGGCGTGGTGGTTGTGAACGGGTTTTCGGCGACCACGCATCTCTAGGCGGAGACCTGCGCCCAAGGGACCGCGCGGCTCCAGCCGCGCCCCCCTTGCAGGCGTCATCTCGTGCGGACCAGGAGGTCCGCGGTCCGGTGCGGTCCAAAAAGAAAAAGGCCCGGATCGCTCCGGGCCTTTTGTTTGGCTTCAAGCCTGCGGCTGGGGTTCCAGCCCGCCAGCGGCATCGGGTCCTGCCTTGGGGCGGGGCTTGCCGGCGCTGGGCACGACCGGCGTGGAGCGCGATGCCGGCGGCTCGCCGGTGTCGCGGATCGGTTCCTTGCCATTGAGCAGGCCGATGATCTCGTCGCCAGACAGGGTCTCGTATTCGAGAAGCGCCTGCGCCACGATCTCAAGCTGCTCGCGCTTGTCGGTCAGGATCTTGCGCGCATCCTCATAGCCCTGATGGACGAGGCGGCGGATTTCCGCATCGATCTTCTGGGACGTGGCTTCCGACACGCTGCGCTGGCGGCCCATGGACATGCCCAGGAAGACTTCTTCCTGATTGTCCCCATAGGCAACCGTGCCGAGTTCATCGGAATAACCGAGACGCGTCACCATGGCCCGGGCAAGCCTGGTGGCCTGCTCGATGTCGGAAGAGGCACCCGACGTGATGTTCTCCTTGCCGAAGACCAGCTCTTCCGCCACGCGGCCACCCATGGCCACCGCGAGGTCGGAGGTGAACTCGATGAACTTCTTCGAGTGGCGGTCGCCCTCCGGCAGGCGCATGACGAGGCCAAGGGCCCGGCCGCGCGGGATGATCGTCGCCTTGTGGACGGGATCGCTCGCCGGCACGCTCAGCGCCACGAGAGCATGGCCGCCCTCGTGATAGGCGGTCAGGCGCTTCTCGTCCTCGGACATGACCATGGAGCGGCGTTCCGCGCCCATGAGCACCTTGTCCTTGGCATCCTCGAACTCACTCATGGTGACGATGCGCTTGCCACGGCGGGCAGCCAGAAGGGCCGCCTCGTTGACGAGGTTCATCAGGTCGGCACCGGAGAAGCCCGGCGTTCCGCGCGAGACGATCTTGAGATCGACGTCGGGCGCCAGCGGCACCTTGCGGACATGCACCTTGAGGATCTTCTCGCGGCCCATGACGTCGGGCAGGGGCACGACGATCTGGCGGTCGAAGCGGCCCGGACGCAGCAGGGCCGGGTCGAGCACGTCGGGACGGTTCGTCGCGGCGATGATGATGATGCCTTCGTTGGCTTCAAAGCCATCCATCTCGACGAGCAGCTGGTTCAGGGTCTGCTCGCGCTCGTCGTTGCCACCGCCAAGGCCTGCGCCACGGTGACGGCCGACGGCGTCGATTTCGTCGATGAAGATGATGCAGGGCGCATTCTTCTTGGCCTGTTCAAACATGTCGCGCACGCGGCTGGCGCCGACGCCCACGAACATCTCGACGAAGTCCGAGCCCGAGATGGTGAAGAAGGGCACATTGGCCTCACCCGCCACCGCCCGCGCTGTGAGGGTCTTACCCGTGCCGGGAGGGCCAACAAGCAGCACGCCGCGCGGGATGCGCCCGCCCAGCCGCTGGAACTTCTGCGGATCGCGCAGGAATTCCACGATCTCCTGCAGGTCTTCCTTGGCCTCGTCGACACCCGCCACGTCATCGAAGGTGACGCGGCCATGGGCTTCCGTGAGGAGCTTGGCCTTCGACTTGCCAAATCCCATGGCTTTCCCGCCGGCCCCCTGCATCTGACGTGACAGGAAGATCCACACGCCCAGGAAGGCGATCAGCGGCAGGCCATTGACCAGCAGGGTCACCAGCCACGAATTGCCATCGGACGGGGGACGGGCGGTGATGGCGACGTTCTTCTTGTAGAGCGTCTGCACCAGCGTCGGGTCGTTGGGCGAATAGGTCGAGAAGGCACGGTTGTCCGTGAAATGACCTGAGATCTCATTGCCCGCGATGGTCACTTCCCGGACACGGCCCTGATCCACTTCGGTCAGGAGCTGGCTGAAGGAAATGTCTTGCGTCTGGGACCGCTGGCCAGGGTTCTGGAACAGCATGACGAGCGCCACCACCAGCAGGAAAATGATGACCCAGAGCGCGAAATTCCGGAATTGCGGGTTCATATCAGAGCCTTGATCGGGCCTTCCGCCGGAAGCCGGCGCAGAAGACCGCGTACTACAGGCTTTAATTTAGGCGTCAGGGCCCGGGTTGCCAAGGGAACCAGAGGCCTTTCCTGTCAGCGACCTGCTTTTCAGACATCAACGTGAAGAGGATTTGAACGGCTGAGCCCCCGCCGCCGCTCTGGTTCGGGGCTCAGCGTCAGGAAGCCGGCAGAATCGATCCGCACGAGAATGCCACCCAGCGTTCCCGCATGGCTTTGGCTGTCACGCAGTGCGCCAAGCAGGACGCCCGCCAGCCGCTCGGCCCTCTCCAGACGCAAGGTCGAACGCCCGAGACGCCCCACTTCCCGCAGGAGCAGGCGCAGGAGATATTCCTCCGGCACGTCCTTGAGCGGGGTCAGGTTGCAGGCGAACGAATCGACTTCCCGCTTGGGGGTGAGCTTTGCAAAGACCTGGTCCGCCGCATGGTACAGGGCTTCTTCCATGCGCGCCGCGCGGACAGCAAGACGGGTCAGGTCCTCAGGCCGCAGGCCTTCGGCCGCAAGCAGGGGCATCAGCCTGCGCAGGCGTGATCGTGCGAATCGGGGGTCACGGTTGGAAGGGTCCTCGAAGAAGGGCTGTTTACGGTCGCGGCACAGGGCCACCAGCTCCTGCTTGGTCCAGCCCAGAAGAGGGCGCCCCAGCCGGAGGCCGGATCGCCATGTGACTGGCGCCATGGCCGCGAGCCCGGTAAGGCCGCTGCCCCGCAGGAGCCTGAAGAGAATGGTCTCTGCCTGATCGTCTGCGTGATGGGCGGTCAGGACAGCCTCGGCGCCGAGGTCTCTCGCCAGCGAAAACAGAAGCTCGTAGCGGGCAGCGCGGGCCGTCTCGTGGAGGCGGGTCCTTGGCTTTTCGCCAGCCCAGTGGAGGGCGTGATGGGCGATGCCAAGGCTTTGGCACCAGTCGGCCACCTGCGCGCTTTCGGCGGCCGCCTCTGGGCGCAACCCATGGTCCACGGTTGCTGCGACGATCCTGGGGCCAGCCAATGCTGACCATTCGTGAGCGAGATGGAGGAGGGCCATGGAATCGGGCCCGCCCGAAACGGCAATGAGTATTCTGCGACAGTCCGCAAGGGGCTCGAAAGCAGCGGAGCGGGGCAGGGCCTCGCTCACCTGATCAGCACTGGGCGCGCTTGGATTCGCGCTCGGCGGTCGTGCGGATGGCCGTCGAGGAATTGGGATATTTGCGGCCAACCTCGCCATAGGCGGCACAGGCCTGCTCGCGCGCGCCGAGCTTTTCAAGCGACAGGCCGAGCTTGATGAGGGCCTCGGGCGCTCTGGGCGTGCGGGCGAAGTCGGTCGAGACCTTCAGATACTGCTCGGCAGCTTCGCGCGGGCGCGACCGGCGGAAATAGCTCTCGCCGAGAAAGAAGGTTGCATCGGAGGCGAGCCGGTCCTTGGGGTATTTCTGCAGGAAGGTCCGGAAGCCGGTTTCCGCGGCCTCGTACTGGCCCCCCTTGAGGGAATTGGCGGCCACGTCGAATTCGTCACGCGGGCCGGCCGGGGGGGCGATGCTGGCAACAGCGGGGCCGGTCGGGTCGATCGCCGGGCGCGCGACCGGCGAGACGCCGGCAAGCACCTGCGGGGCTGCCGGGGCTTGTGCGGGCTGGGCTGGGCGCGGGGTGGCCCCACGCATCAGGTCCAGCGGAGCGTCCGGATCATCCTCATTGCCGAGGGGGCCGGCATAGAGGTCGCCGGTGCGACCTGCCGGAATGGCGGGCTCGGATGCAAGGGTGCCAAGGTTGCGCGGGGCGCCGGGAGCCGCAGGGTCAGCTTCCGGGTCGAAGGCATCGCCGCGGCGGCTGAGGCGGGTTGGCGCAGGCTCTACCTGGGGCTGAGCGGGAGCCTCGGTGATGACGGTGTAGCCCTGATCGTTCAGGTCGCCACGCTGCTGGGGCCGTGCCGGAGCAGGTGCAGGGGCTGGACGGGAGGCCGGACGAGACGACTGTTCCTGAAAGCGGAATTCCACATCCTGCTGGAATTTCTTCAGGGCGTCCTCAAGGCGCTTCACCTGAAACTGGCTCTGTTCGAGCTGGCCGGTGAGGGTCCGGACCTGATTTTCGAGCCGGTCGATTCGCAACAGTGCGCTGGCTGCATCCTGGGACTGGGCAGGCTGGATGTAGTCGCGATCGTTGCCGATCCCGCGCGGAGGCAGCAACTGGGCCTGTGCCGGTGTGATCAGCGAGGCACAAAGCAGGGTCGACAGGGCAAGAAGGGCAGGGCGCAACATTTTGGGCAATCCGGACTTCGGTACGGCGTTTCCGTTACCATACTGTGGCCCTTGGGGCCAAAATGAGGTGCGGGAAGGGCTGTATGACGGCAAGGCTCACGCCAGCATCCGGATGCAAGCCCCTGGCCCCGGTTGTCCGGGACCAGGGAATGCGGGATCAGGAATTGCCGGCGGAGAGCACTGTCACGGCGCGGCGGTTCTGCGACCAGCAGGAGATGTCGTTGCACACGGCAACCGGACGTTCCTTGCCGTAGCTGACCGTCTTCATGCGGCTGGCAGCAATGCCCTTGGCGGCCAGATATTCCTTGGCGACCTCGGCGCGGCGGGCGCCCAGGGCAAAGTTGTACTCGCGGGTGCCGCGCTCGTCCGCATGGCCTTCAACGGTGAAGGTGTAGCGTGGGTACTGGGCGAGCCAGCGGGCCTGCTTGTCGAGCGTGCCCTGAGCCGTCGAGGTGAGCTCGGTCGAATCAGTCTCGAAGAAGACACGATCGCCGACGTTGACCACGAAGTCCTGCTGGCTGCCCGGGGTGGCAGCCGAGGCGCCCGGAGTCAGGCCCAAGGCATTCGGGTCGTCATTGGGATTCTTCGAACAGGCAGCCATCGACAGGCCGACCAAAAGTGCGAAAGCGAGCTTCAGGCCGCGGCCGCTCGTCAGAAAGTTCATTCCGGTACTCCTCTTACCTTCCGGATCCATGGGGAACACCTAGACCCGGCTTGGTTAATCGAAGGTTCCATCAACCTTGATGAAAGCTTGTCGGAATGCGTTGCATCCGAGCAATTGCCGGCATGGTTAATGCGCGCTTAACGGCAGCAATGCGGCGGAATCCCGGCCTGTGTGCGTTTGGCAACAGGTGTTGCGCGGGCGCATCGGCCCGCGCGACGCCCTGATCAAAGCTTAACGTCCACCACTTCGGCGACCTTTTCGAGCGGTCGGCACAGGCGGGTGCCCTTCGCCGAGACCACGACGGGGCGCTGCATCAGGATTGGATGAGCCTCCAGCGCGTCGAGGATCTGGTCGTTGGAGAGCTTCTGGTCATCGAGGCCCAGCTCGTCATAGGGCGTGCCGCTGCGGCGCAGGATATCACGGGGCTTCATGCCCATGTCCTTGAGCAGCTTTTTCATGGTGGCCCGGGATGGCGGGGTCTTCAGATATTCAATGACGGTGGGTTCCTGCCCTGAATCCCGCAGCAGGGCCAGCACCTTGCGTGACGTACTGCAGTTCGGGTTGTGGTAGATCGTGACACTCAAGACCGCCTCCATGGCCGGATTCCACTTCCCAGAACCGCGGTTTTCGGCTCGGGCGGCCCTGTGTTAAACAGTTTTGCAGAATCCGTGAACCGGCCCCGGCCGGCCAGGGGCGCACCGTGGCATCCGGCGCTAGGATGGTCTGTTGAGACCTTCCGCTGCTGGACCGAGGGACCTGATCTGATGGCGAGAAAATATTTCGGCACCGACGGCATCCGAGGCCGGGCGAATGGCCTCATTACGCCGGAGCTGGCGCTGAAGGTCGGACAGGCAGCCGGATTGCTATTCCAAAGGGGCGAGCATCGCCACCGGGTCGTCATCGGCAAGGACACGCGCCTGTCCGGCTACATGATCGAATATGCCATGGTGGGCGGCTTCACGTCGGTGGGCATGGACGTCCTGCTGCTCGGCCCGATGCCGACGCCGGCTGTGGCCATGCTGACCCGCTCCATGCGCGCCGACCTCGGCGTCATGATCTCGGCCTCTCACAATCCTTTCGAGGACAATGGGATCAAGCTGTTCGGCCCCGATGGTTTCAAGCTCAATGACGAGGTCGAACAGGAGATCGAAGCGCTGCTCGATCAGGATCTGGGCGACCGGCTTTCCAAGTCGCGTGATCTTGGCCGTGCCAAGCGCGTCGAATCAGTGCATGCGCGCTACATCGAATTCGCCAAGCGCACCCTGCCGCGC
Organism: uncultured Hyphomicrobiales bacterium; assembly: GCA_903889985.1. GTDB lineage: Bacteria > Pseudomonadota > Alphaproteobacteria > Rhizobiales > Beijerinckiaceae > Terripilifer. The sequence goes on from CAISZN010000006.1 coordinate 12,845, forward strand.
AGCCTCTCTCTCGATGGGCTGCGAATCGTCGTCGATTGCGCCAATGGCGCCGCCTACAAGGTCGCGCCGGAAGCCCTTTGGGAGCTGGGTGCGGAAGTATTCACCATTGGCGACGAGCCCAATGGCTTCAACATCAATCGTGATGTGGGCTCAACCGCGCCAGACGCGCTGATCCACAAGGTCCGCGAAGTGCGCGCTGATATAGGTATCGCGCTCGATGGGGATGCGGATCGCGTGCTCATCGTCGATGAGCGCGGCCAGCTCGTGGATGGCGACCAGCTCATGGCCGTGGTGGCCCAAAGCTGGCAGGAGATGGGCCTGCTCACAAAGCCGGGTATTGTGACCACGGTCATGTCCAACCTCGGTCTCGAGCGCTACCTCAGGTCCCTTGGCCTCGACATGCCCCGCACCCAGGTCGGCGACCGCTATGTCCTCGAGCATATGCGCGAGCATGGATATAATGTCGGGGGCGAACAGTCCGGCCATATTATCCTTTCCGACCATTCCACGACCGGCGACGGGCTCGTGTCCGCCCTGCAGATTCTGGCCGTTGTTCAGCGTCAGGAAAAACCGGTCAGTGAAGTCTGCCACCTCTTCGATCCCCTGCCGCAGCTTCTCAAGAATGTCCGCTATGCCGGTGGGGCACCGCTTGCCGCATCCTCGGTCAAGGCGGCCATTGCCGAGGGCGAGGCACAGCTTGGGGCAGGTGGCCGGCTCGTGATTCGCCCATCCGGAACGGAGCCGGTGATTCGCGTGATGGCGGAGGGGGACGATCGCGGGCTCGTCGAGCAGGTCGTGGACGATATTTGCAACGCTGTTCGCGAATGCGCAGGGTCCATCGCGGCCGAATAGCCAAGATCTCGGTTTAGGTCTTGTGCTTTCGCCGAATTGTCCCGGGAATCCGGGCCATTGGAGAATGAGTAACCCTAACTTTTAGGGTTAAGTCCAAATTAAGTTTATTGCCCCATCTTTCAGTCCATCGATTCATGCGTGGGCCCCTGCGTGCCTGGCAAATTGAAGGGACTTATTATGGGCAAGCTCAGGCAGGCGGTCGTCGCGGCCGCTTTGATCCTCGCACCCCAATTCGCAATGGCAGCCGACATGCTGCCTCCGCCTCCCCCGCTTGATCCGCCGCCGCTGCGTGGCTCGGTCATGCCAGAGTTTTCGGGCTGGTATCTGCGCGGCGACGTTGGAGTTGGCGCGGTCAAGAGTGGCGAGTGGTCGGTGCTGAGCCCCACTGTGCCGACGCCCGGCACAACGCTGCAGGAGAATATCCGCAATACGTCGCTCGCCGACTCACCGCTCTGGTCCGTGGGCGTAGGCTATGCGGTCAACAACTGGTTCCGCTTCGACCTGACCGGCGAATATCGTGGTTCGATCGTCGCCAAGGGCACCTATTTTGGCTATCAGAACTCGCTGACCCAGCCTTGCGGTCTTCTGACAACGACCGGAAACTGCGTTCTCTACCAGAACAATTATCCGGGCAATATTTCCACTGCGGCGCTGTTTCTCAACGGTTATGTTGACCTCGGCACCTGGTACAGCATCACGCCCTATGTTGGTGCTGGTGTTGGCATTGCCCGCAATTCCACCAAGGGTTTCACCGACAGCGGCGTGAATGTGAACGGGACGGGCGTCAACCAGCTCGGCCTGCCGGTGGTGAATGCCAATGCGAATTTGGGAGGTCCCACCGGGACCGTTGCGATCAGTTCGATCCGCGATCGGTCGACCTACAGTGTTGCCTGGGCTCTCATGGCTGGTCTTGCCTATGACGTGACTCCGGGCCTGAAGCTGGAAATGGGTTACCGCTACACGAACTTCGGCACCGCCAAGACCGGTCTCATCGACTGCCTCTGTGCCCAGACCTACGACGGCTTCAAGGTGCCGAGCCTCTCGTCCCACGACTTCAGGGTTGGCATGCGCTGGCTGCTCGGCGATCCGGGCGCTCCTCCGATGATCCCGCAGGCTCCGCTGGTGCGCAAGTACTGAGCGATTCGAGACAGCGAATTCTTCAACGGCGCGGGTTTAACCCGCGCCGTTTCCTTTTGGGCGAGCGTCAAGTTGAAATGAAAATCATGGTTAAGCATCGCTTAAGCAATCCGTGCGACCTTCCCATCATCGCCGTGGTCACGCGTCGATCGGGAAGGAATCCGTGATGAACCGCTTCAAGACTTTCGTTCAGGCTGGCCTGATGGTGCTGGTGGCTTCTGTGCCTGCGGGTGCAGCTGATCTCCTCAAGTACACCTACAAGCCCAGTGACGAGGTCGCTGATCCAAAGGTCGAGATCGGCACAGGCTGGTATCTGCGCGGCGACGCCGCCTGGTCTCGCGATCGCGGCGGGCAGCTCAATCCCGACATCGCCACCAGCCTCATCCAGAACGCCTGGCAGCTCGATGCCGGTGTCGGCTACAAGTTCAACACCTGGTTCCGCACCGACCTGACCTTCGGCTTCCACAAGATGCAGAATTATAATCAGGCTGGCCCCGCGGTAACCTGCCCCTATCAGCTGACCGGCCTGTCGACGACGAATGCTCAGGGCCAAACGATCCAGCTCGGCTATCTGTGGGATGCGCTACGCGAGACCTGCAATTCTGAGCAGAGCGGCAATTCCCGCCGACAGGACATGATGCTGAACGGCTATTTTGATCTCGGCACGTGGTCGGGAATTTCGCCCTATGTCGGTGCGGGCGTCGGCCTTGCCACCATCTCCACCAAGGGTGGCCTGCAGTACTACAAGACCTCGGACAATACGGTTTACAACGCGGATCTGACGCCCACGGGCACCTTCCCGCACCTGTGGCTGGACGTGAACGGCAACCTCATCGTGCCGCAGCCCACCGTTGCCTATGCCAAGCAGGACTGGACCCGCCGCGTCACCTCGACGAGCTATAATTTCGCCTGGGCCGTGATGGCCGGCTTCGCTGTCGACCTGACCTCCCGCGCCAAGCTCGACATCGGCTATCGCTTTGCCAACCTGGGCAAGTTCACCAGCGTTGTGAGCCCTGTGACAGGCGCGACCGTGACGACCAACCTGACCTCCCAGGAGGTCCGTGTCGGCTTCCGCTACATGGTTGATTGATCGGCTATCTTCTCGATTTTGGGCGGCCCAGACAGTGTCCGGGCCGTTTTCGCTTCAGGCTTTCTGCCCTCGTCCTGTGCTTGACGTGC
>CAISZN010000007.1 GCA_903889985.1 uncultured Hyphomicrobiales bacterium
GCGGCCTATGCGCGCTATTGGTCCGATCCGCTGACGCTGGCGCGCCATGTGCGCCATCTGGAGACGATCTACGCGCAGTTGCTCAGCGAAGGTGGCAATACGATGGTCGCCTGAGAGGGACGAACGCCTATTTGCCAGCACCGCTGATCCAGCGACGGGCCGGGCTCTCGAACCAGCGAAAGCTGGCCAGTGCAAGGGCCGTCGTGAATGCCAGGCCGGCAAATGCGACCGCGATGAGTTGTCCCATTGAGGTCAGTCCGAAGGCCCGCACCAGCGCGAGGCAGGCAAAGATCACCGGCGTATGCAGCATATATATTCCATAGCTTGCATCACCCAGATGCACGAACCAGCGATGTGCCAGGACTGACGTGTCCCTGTGCAGCTGTGCCGCTGTGGTCGTGGCAACGAGCACTGGAAAGAGGGCGACAATGATCAGGTCTGGCAAGCCCATGAAGAAGGCCGCCGCCGTGGTGATGGCCACTGCATAGGCGAGTGTCCAGGAGCAGCGCAGGCGGTAAAGCATGACGAGCCGGTGGCAGGCGACACCTGCCAGGAACGTTGGCACCGCCCGCAACATGCCATAGTCGAAGGTCGTTTCCGTCCAGGGGCGCAGGCCCAGATATGTGCGCACCAGGGTCATGCCAATGCCAATGCCGGCGGCAATCACAAGGGTGCGAACGGGGCCGAGCCGATAGGTTCCGGCAGCAAATAATGGAAAGAGCAAGTAGACGAAAAGCTCTGAGGATATGGACCACGAGGCAAAGTTCAGGCCCGGATGATCTGAAAAGCCCCAAGCATGTAGAAGCAGCATATGTGACGGGCCGAGGCGCCAGTCGAAAATTTCCGGTATACGCAGCTTGATCACGCCCATGGCCACGAAAACCGAGGCAGCGAGGAAGGCGAGTGTCACGAGCGCATGCAAGGGGTAGACCCTGGCGACGCGCTTGCGCATGAAGTCCCCATAGCGGGCCAGGGTCGTAATGCTGTCTTCATAGGTGTGCACCAGCACGAAGCCCGAGAGCACGAAGAAAAAATCGACCATCAGGTAGAATTGCGAAATGGCGTGCACTTCGCCGGCATGGAAGATCCGGAAATTTTCCTCGAAATGGAAAAGTGCCACAGCTGCCGCAGCAAAAAATCGATAGGTGTCGAGAACGCTCAGGCGCATACGCCGTGCTGGCACGGCGGGTTGCTGCGGGCCTGGCCTTGCGGGAAGCGGATTGGATATATGCTGGTTCATGGATCAGGCAGCCGATCTGCGCCGTGGCGCATCGGGCACTTTTCGCCTGACGGATTCGCCCACTCGCTGTTCTCGTTCGAGCCAGCGGCGGCGTGCTGTTTCGAGTGCCCAGACAGCGCCGATCAGAAGATAGACGTGACGCCAGTGATCGATGTCGATCTGGAAGCCCTGCAGGAAGAAGCCCATGAGTGCTGGCCAGTAAACCTGTGCAAAGCTTCGATAGGGTGAGTTGGCAAAGCAAAGGCGAAAGCCCACCCACGTGGTTGTTGCCACGATCAGGATGAAGGAAAGACCGCCAAGCCAGCCATAGGATGCAAAGCCGTTGACATAGGAACTATGTGGTTCGAGGTCGAACCAGTTGCGGAAGCGCAAGGGGCCAAAGCCGAGTGGGCGTTCGAGCAGCATGGGGATCGAACGGGCCTGATTCATGAAACGTGGATCAGCATATTCCTCGCCGACGCCTTGTGCGCGCTGGAAGAAGAAATCTCGCAAGGATGGGATCGACAGCATCAATCCAATCAGCAGGCCGCCGCAAAGGACGGTCAAGGCAACGCCTGAGAGCATGCGGCGGCGCAATCGCGCATCAGGTGTCGCCGCAAATGTCATGCCCATCATCACGACACTCGAGATGATAAGAGCAAGCCAAGAGCCTCGCGAGAAGGACAGGAAGATCGCCGAGAGTATCAGAAGCAGGCTCGCTGCTGTGAACAACTTGTGCTTTGTCCGCCCGGTAATCAGCAAATGAATGCAGTAGAGTGCGCCAGGAATGACGTAGGAGCCCATCACGTTCGGGTCCTTGAACGTTCCCTGGGCGCGTTCATCCGCCATGAAGACGCCGGCTCCGAAGATTCCGAGATATCCTGAAAGGGCGGCCAGTGAGGCAAACATGCTCGACGCTGTATAGGCCTTCAGGCAGAGCTCGGCTCTCTCCATTGTCCTTTCGGCGAGAAATAGCGCAAAGAAAAAGCCAGTCACCAACAGATAGGTCGACTGGAACATGAACATTCGCGGGAGTGGTTCATTCCAGTAGGGCTGCAACGAAATGTATCCGGCAAGCGTGTAAACCAACATCATCGCCGCAAAGGTGATGAAGGACCAATGGATGCGGAAGCCCCCGAGAAACCACAACGGGATACAGATCAGCGAGGCGAAGTCATAGGGCGACGGCTCAACGAAGGCGATGGCGCCGGAGAAGACAAAGACCGCGAAACTGATGCGGACCAGCTCTTCGATGGTCCATGACCGCCCGAAGGGCCGGATGGTGTTGAGGCTTGCCTCACTCATCGTGCGGTCTCCTTGTGATTGGCTTCGAGGCTGACCTTTTCACGCAAAAGGAGGCGCTTGCCACTTTGGCACTGGTGCATGTCAATCTGTGTGTAATAAAGCCATGCCTCATTGCCGACGTCATCGAAGTTGCGGCTGGTGGCAGTCTCGTCGAGAAGCGTCGGGTAGGAGATGATGCTCCCCTCGCAGAGACCATCGAGCAGCGACGGGGTCATCCGCAGGAGATGCGGCACGCTCCAGTTCTTCAGATCAGGCGAGGTGGCGTAGTAGATTCCGGAAACAGGAAACACGCCAGCTCCACCCTTTGCAGACCACAAGGCGAACCACTGTCGACTGGCGTTGTGACGCACGACGCCGCCGACCGGAAACAGGAATGGCTCGATGATCTTGCAGGGCTTGGGCGCCGTGAAGTCAGGCCCATAGGGATCACGATATTGCACAGTGAACCCCGTTCCGTCCCAGGCGCGCCAAAGGGCTGGATTTGAAGGGTCAGCCGAGCGGAAAAGGCAGACGCCGTATGGCTGTCCTGTCCAGCCCGTCGTGGCCGAGAGGAAGTATTCATAGGTTCCATCCGACACGATGTTCGAGGGATTGAAGAACCCGCGATGGCGGCCTTCTTCGACGCTCGCACGGAACGGAGCGGATGCAACGACAGGCGGCCTGGCCAGATTGAAGCTGTGTCCACCATCATCGGAGCGGAAGGCGATGAGGCTATTATACCAGCAGCCAAGTGAATTTGAGACCGAGCAACGCTTGTGATCGTCCGCATGGTATTCGTGGTGGACGACGGCGCTGACGGTCTTGCCGTCACTGGTCCATGTGGCTGTGACATAGCGCCGGTCATCATAATGCGCTGGTTCCGGGTCCAGACTCGAGTTCAGCGCAACGCTGCAGTCGATCTTGACGCTTGCCAGATCTGGTCCCCGCAAGGCGCGATTGACGAAATGCAGCGCGAACATATTGACCGTGCCGCTGGCGTCGCGATAGGCGCGGGGCGGAATATCGGGTGTGTCGATCGGTGCACAGCGGTCCCGTTCAGAATTGAAGACCACCTGGGGCGGAGAATTCTTGAGTTTGAGGACAGGGATTCCCTGCGCCGCTGCCGGCAGGGATTGCCAATTGCAGAGGCTCAGCAGGGCGGCCGCAGCCGTCCCGCGCAGGGATGGTCTCTCAAAACGCATTCTCTCCCTTCAAAACGGCAAAGGGGGTGATCAGCATGATGTACATGTCGAAGAAGATCGACCAGTTCTCGATGTAATAGAGATCGTGCTCGACACGATGCTGGAGCTTCTCGGGAGTGTCGGTTTCACCACGCCAGCCATTCACCTGCGCCCATCCCGTGATGCCGGGGCGCACGCGGTGGCGGGCAAAGTAGCCATCGACGACCTCATCATAGGCGCGGTCTGCGGCCACGGCGTGTACGGCATGGGGGCGAGGTCCGACGAGTGACAGGTTGCCCTTGAAGACGACATTGAAAAGCTGCGGCAGTTCATCGAGCGATGTGCGGCGAATGAAGCGACCAACGCGAGTGACCCGCGAGTCTCCTCGCTTGACAAGGTTGCGCCCGCTAAAATCCTGCTGGTCCACATACATGGAGCGGAACTTGTAAACTTCGATCAGCTCGTTGTTGAAGCCATAGCGTTTCTGCTTGAACAGGACTGGCCCGCGCGAGTCGAGTTTGACGGCGGCAGCGATGATGAGCAGAAGAGGTGAGAGCAGCAGCAGGCAAATCGAGCCGACGATCCGGTCGAAGGCTGCCTTCATCACCACGTCCCAATCCGCGATGGGCTTGTCGAAGACATCCAGCACCGGAACATTGCCGATGTAGGAATAGGAACGAGGGCGGAATCGCAGCTTGTTGGAATGGGCCGCCAGACGGATGTCGAGGGGCAGCACCCAAAGCTTGCGAAGCATTTCCAGCAGGCGCTGCTCGGCAGAGATGGGCATGGTGAAGATCACCAGATCGACACGCACGTGGCGAGCAAACTCGACCAGATCGTCCACGGTGCCAAGCTTCGGGAAGCCCGCCACAACGTCCGGAGAACGCTCTTCGTTCCGATCGTCGAAGACACCGTAAATGCGCAGGTCGCTGTCGGGCGACTTGGTGAATTCCGAGAGCAGCTCCTCGCCTGAATGGCCACCACCAACGATCACCGTGCGGCGTTCGAGACGACCGATACGTGTGAGGTAGCGCACAATGGACGACACGAACATGCGGCCGGCCAGCAGGGCGACGGACCCCGCGATGAACCAGCTTACCAACCAGACCCGTGAAAAATTCGGCTCGAATTTCATCAGGAAATTCACGGCCACGGCCAGCGCCATGACAACGGCAAAGCCAGCCACGAGGCGAAAGCCCTGATGCACGGGGGCTCGGAAGGCCTGGATATTATTGATCTTGAGCGCCTGGAACATCACGACGGCACTCGCACCCACAAGCGGGGCGGTGCTGAGGTATGGGAGCGTGTCGCGAAGTCCTGCAGGAAGATAGAAATGCTGCAGAAGCAGCCCCGTGGCCATGACAAGCGCAAAGTCGAGCAGGCGAACGAGGCCAGTCACCACGATGGGCGAATAGGCCGGCTCGGATGCCCTTTGAGCCAATGACTCAGCGAGCGCGGTTAATTGAGGCTTGCGCGTTCCAGGAGCAGCGCGTTGCGCTTCAACCGGTTCGATACGCTTCATGTCCTCGGCTGTGAAGGCTGCCATTGCAATCCTCTTCAGGAAGAAATTGGGGCGGGAGCGCGGGACATGCGTTGAGCATGAACGTCCTGAGCTTCCCGATAGCCGGACAGCACCGCCTCGACCATGTTGTCGATGCTGAACCGCTGGATGACATGTTCGGCGAGCGCATTGGTGCGCGCACGACGATCTTCTTCGCTCGACTGCAGTTCGTTCAGCATGGCAGTTGCCAGGCGTTGGGGATCATTGCAGTTGAACAGGCGGTCCGCGAAGGGACCGAAGATTTCAGGGATGCCGCCAACATTCGTGGCAATCATCGGCAGGCGTGCTGCGGCTCCTTCGAGCACGATGTAGGGCAGGGACTCCGCGCGTGATGGAACCACGAGCGTGCGCCCCATCGTGAAAGCCTTGCGGGCGGGCATGGGGCCCGGGAAGCTGATGAAGTCAGTCAGGTTCAGGGTGGCAGCGCGGGCCGCCAAGGCATCCTTGTCGGGGCCGGAACCCACGAGCACGGTGCGGGGCACGGCGCCCCTCAGTCGGCCAACTTCAGCGAGGGCTTCGAGCAGGGTGTCGATTCCCTTGGCTGCCCGCAATTCACCCACATAGAGGAAGTCTGCAGCATCCGGCACCGGGTCGACTGGAATGGCTTCGGCCGGTCCGACGCCGTTCAGCACAACACTCTTGAGAGGGCCGTCAACGCCAACATATTTTTCATAGCAGCTGCCGATATAGGCGCTCTCAAACAGCAGGATATCGGTCCGACGGGCCAGCAGTCCCTCGGCGACCATGTAGATCCGATGCAAGGCCGAGCCAGGATAGTAATTGAAGCTGCCGCCATGGGGCGTATAGGCGCGGGCCGCGTCCGGTGCGCCGGGAATGAAGCCTGACAGGCGAGCATAGAGGCCACCCTTGGAGCCGTGGCCATGAATGATATCCGCGCGGCTGGCGCGCATGTGCGCGAATGCCCGGGAGAGGTTAGTGAAATCGGAGAGGTGCGGGTTGCGTCGCATCGGCAGCCGCACAAGCCCGAGAGCAAGCGAGGGGCGAAGCTCTTCAAGAATGGCTTCCGCCTGGGTGCCGCCGGTCAGTGCGTCCGTGATTAGGCCGACCTGATGGCCACGTTCGATCTGGCCGCGTGTCAGGTCGACGACATGGCGGAAGAGGCCACCGAGCGGGGCACGCAAGACGTGCAGCACCCGAAGGGGGCGAGCTTCCACGAACCGAGCCGACATCCACGCAACTCCTCACGCCGGTACGCTCCGGCCGCGGGAGAAGCTAGAAGAAGCGCTCCCGGACCGTGATCGTGTCGCCGGGGCGCAGAGGCTGCGTTGGCGGCACGGAGTAGGTGACAGGCACGCCGTTAACCACCCGGGTCAGTTCCACGGTGCTTTTCGACGCTCGCGGTGAATAACCGCCTGCCACAGCCACAGCGTTTTGTACCGTCATCCCGTTAATGTAAGGATACTGTCCTGCCGTGGTAACTTCGCCCAACACGAAGAAAGGTCGATAAGCCTCTACTTCGACAGCGACCTTCGGTTCCCGAAGGTAACCGCCTCGAAGCTTGTCCTCGATGGCTCGGGCGAGACCTTCTGTCGTCTGTCCCTGCGCTGGCACGGGCCCGATCAGCGGCATGGAGATATGGCCTGACCCGTCAACCGAGAAGGAATTCGTGAGCGAATCCTGACCGAAGACGATCACACGCAACCGGTCGCCGCTGGCCAGTGTATAGGGCGCGTTCAGGTCCTCGAAGCTGCGAGCCTGGTAACGGCTGTTGCCTGCGCACCCACCCAGGGCAAGGGCTATGGCAAGGCCTGCGGCGAGCATCGGGTTACGCATAGAGCGAGATCCGCCTGAAATGGAATCTGTGGCAGCTGTGACTGCCTGCATCCTGTCTATGGGGTTATGGTTAACAAAATCTATCCAACCTAAAGTGCTCACCTCGGCCATTAACGCGGCTTTCACTATAATTGGGTGAGATCAAGCCGGTTAAGGGATTCCGGCATGCGTCATTCGATCAGTGATCTCCATGAAGACCAGCTCGCCGACGGCGAACTGGATCTCGGCAGCATTTTGCAGACCTTGAAAAGGCGGCAGAAGCTGATCGGGGGCGTGACTTTGGCGGCTTTTCTGGCTGCCGGTGTCTTTGTTATGCTCGTACGTCCCCGCTACACCGGTGAGGCCAAGGTCCTGGTCGAGAATCAGGAGACCTACTACACGCGCTCCGATCGCGCCTCAGCCGACTCGTCGGCAGGGCTTCTGGACGAGCAGGCCATCGCCAGCCAGGTTCAGCTCGTGACCTCTCGCGATCTTGGTCGCATGGCCATCAACTCCCTCGGCCTCAAGGGAAATCCGGAATATGACCCGCTGGCCTACGGGCCAAGCCTGACATCACGCCTTCTCATCATGCTGGGCCTTCGGCGGGCCGATGAGTCTGTGTCACACGAAGAGCGAATCCTCGAAAACTACTTCGAGCGTCTGAATGTCTTCACGCTGCCGAAATCCCGTGTGCTTCAGGTCGAATTTTCGTCATGGGATCCGGAGCTTGCAGCTCGCGGTGCCAATCAGATTGCAGAGCTTTATATCAGCGTGCAGGCCGATGCGAAGCGCTCCAACGCCCGCATGGCAGCTGCATCACTGGCAACGCTCATCAACGAGCTGCGCTCAAAGGTTGCTTCGGCAGAATCCCGCGCGGAAGAATATCGTGCCGCAAATGGCCTGATTCTCAGCTCGAACAGCCTGAATATGTCCGGGCAGCAGGTCACGGATCTCAGCACCCAGCTGACCACGGCCCGTGGCGCCCAGGCAGAGGCGCTGGCCAAGTCCCAGCTGATCCGCGACATGCTGCGTGCCAACCGGATCGGCGAAATTCCTGATGTGGCCAACAATGAGCTGGTCCGCCGCCTGTCCGAACAGCGCGTCACCCTTCGCAACCAGATCGCCCTTGAGTCGCGCACGCTGCTGCCTGGCCATCCGCGCATCAAGGATCTGAACGCCCAGTTGGCGTCCCTCGACACGGAATTGAGGACATCGGGCGAGAAGGTTGCCCGAACCCTCGAAAACGATGCCAAGCTGGCTGGCGCGCGGGTGGCGAATCTGCAGTCGGCTCTTGATCAGACCAAGAAATCGGTCAGCGGTGCTTCGTCCGAAGAGGCTCGTGCCCGGGAGCTCGATCGTGAGGCACGTGTCCTTCGCGAGCAACTCGAAGCGAGCACGGCCAAGTATCAGGATGCTCTGGCCCGTCAGGCAGCTGAATCCACCCCCGGCGATGCGCGCGTCATTTCGCGGGCGAGCGAACCGCAATTGCCGTCATTCCCCAAGCGTGTTCCGATCGTGGCCTTCTCAACGATTGCTGCCTTCATCCTTGCGACGGGCTGGGTGCTTGCCGCGGAGCTGATTACGGGGCGCGCCTATGTGCGCCGCCCCGGCACCTCCGTCTTCGAGTTTGCCAGGAACCCTGCTCCAGAAGACGACCCACGCGGGCCGTCCGACCCGCGCCCCGAGCCCCGCCGTCGCCCTGTTGAAGAGCGCGAGCGGCCAACGCGCCTTGCAGATGCGATCAGTGGCCTTGCCGGCCGGATCGCTGGAAGGCAGGCCTCCGGACAGGCGAGCCGCATCCTTGTGACGACCAGTGAGGCGGGGATCGATGGCTGCAACGTTGCCCTGTCGCTTGGTCGCGCCCTTGTTCGCGATCGCCGGACCATATTGGTGGACTTCTGTGCCGATCCGCGCGCCGACCAGAGCCCGCGTGGCCTTGCCGACCTGCTGAAGGGGAGCGTCAATTTCGAGGATGTGATCCATCGCGATCGCGGTTCGCGCCTTCATATTCTGCCCGCAGGTCGGGGTGATCTTGTCCTGGATGACGCCTACTGGCCCATTCTTGAGGCCTTGTCGCAGACCTACGATTATGTGGTGCTGCTGACGCCGTGTGTCGTCGCTGATGGATTTGCGACCGATTTTTCGAGCGACTGTGATTTCGTTGTTCTCGCCTCGGCATCGGATCTGGCAGAGCCGGAGAAGTCGGAGGCCTATCGCCTTCTCACGCGCGCCGGGGCCTCGGACATTCTTGTCATCGCTGGTGAGGAACCTGACGATGAGATGAACCGGGTCGCGTGATCAGGCGCGCCCGATCAGTTTTTGCACGAGCGGCCAGGCCCAGTCGCTCTGCTTGATCCATCGCTTGATGTGACGCCGGGTGGATTCCGTCAGCATGTAGAGATGGCCGAACCCTGTCACCGGCAGGATCGAGTCGAACAGTGGCATTGGGTCCTTGCACCAGGTCGTCTTGTAGCGCGCCTCGCCGATGCCGAGGTCAAAGCCTTGCAGGCCCTCATTGCATTTGGCTTCAATGAGCGACTTCAGGAGCAGGTCGCCGGGACTTGTCTTCCCGATCTCCTCGTCGAGGTCGAAAGAATTGAACATGGCATGAAAGTGCCCGCGATGGCTGCCTCCGCCAAAAATCGCGACGATCCGCTCGCCAGCAAAAAGGGCATGGAGTTCGATCGTGGGCGTTCCTGTCTCGAGTCCCTCCAGCGCCGTGCGTTCGAGAAAGGCGCGAGAGCCATGTGAGGAAAAGCTGCTCTCGATTCCCTTGCGCCGGAATCTTTCAAGCTTCTGGGCGAAAAAGACATCAAGAAAGGCCGCAACCTCCAGTGGATTTGATGCGACGCGGTGGGCAATGGGCCCCCAGCCCGCAAGTTTCCGTTCTTTCTTGCGAAGTTTCTTGCCTTTGTCGCCGGGCAGGTGGCGCGCAACAAAGGCACGGCCATCGGCTTCCAGCGTGGTGCCATGCAGGAAGCTCGCACTCGCCTGATGGGGAAAGATGTCGAGCGGGTTTTCCAGTCCTTCCCAGACCTGAGGCTGGTTCACGAGCAGGAACAGGTCGGGTTTCAGCTGGCTGCGCGCCGCCGCCGCATGGAGGAGGGAGCGCAGGTCTGCAGCGGTGAAGGCGGCTTCCGGGTGGAACAGGCCAACATTGGCATTGGAATCGCTGCCGCCCAGGAATTCAGCGAGAACCATCGGGCCATGGCGGCGGATGCCGAAGGGCAGGAGGGCTACAGGGCGCCCAACCTTGTCATGGGCCACCACGATCATCGGCAGGATGCCGTTCTCGCGGCCGTAGGTGTCCATCCAGGGCAGCAGGAACCGTCGGGTCTGGTAGATCGATGCCGGGGCCAGAGCTTCGAGCTCGGCCCAGGCAGCTTCCGCCGGCTGGGGGTCGTGATGAATGTCGATGCGTCCGAGGCTGCGGCTCGGGTCTGCCCGGCGCAGGGGTATGTTCGCCGTGATGGCGTCTTCCAAAGTCTTCGCTTGGGCCAGATTTGAGTTCATGTCCGTTAAGCTTTTGCCATGGAAAATTGGGAATTGGCAGCTAGGAAATGTAACTGTGGTTTCTCAACGGGCGTTCATTGCCCGGAGGCATGATGGCGAACGGGATGCATTTACCGGTCCGCAAATGGGTCATCGACGCGGGGCTGGGGATCCTGCGGGCGAGCGGCCTCTCGCAGGCCGGTGCCAGGTTTGCAGGCGGGGCAGGTGTCGTCCTCATGTTCCACCATGTCCGCCCCTTCGATGGGGCAGGCTTTGCGCCCAACCGGGGGCTTGAGATCGAGCCCTCCTTCCTCGACGAGCTCATCGGTCTCCTGCGTCGGAAAGGTCTCGACATCGTTTCCATGGACGAGGCTCGCCGGCGTCTGGAGCAGGGTGGCCGACGCTTCGCCGTGCTCACCTTCGACGACGGCTATCGGGACAATCTGACCAATGCACTCCCGATTCTGGAACGCCACGAGGCACCCTTCACCCTCTATGTGGCCTCGGGATTTGCCGATCGCATATCCCAGCTCTGGTGGGTGGATATGGAGCTGGCTATTCGACAGCTTGATGGCTTCACCATGCTGCGGCGCCAGTTTCTATGCCGGACGGCAGAAGAAAAATCTCAATCATTCATAGATCTATATTGGACTCTTCGGGATCTTCGTGAAGAAGACCTGCGCTCCGCAGTGCGCGAACTCGCGGCGCTGGCTGGCATCGACTCCCTTCAGGTTGTCGCGGATCTCTGCATGGACTGGGATGAGATCGGCCGCATGGCCGCCCATGCGCTCTGCACCATCGGGGTCCATACGATCACCCATCCCATGCTCGCCAAGCATCCCGCCGACCTCGTCCGGCTGGAGATGTCCACGAGCCGGAGGGTCATCGAGGAGCATATCGGCAAGCCCGCAGTTCATTTCGCCTACCCAGTCGGAGACAGGACGTCGGCTGGCCCGCGCGACTTCGCCATCGCTGAGGAACTTGGCTTCTCGACTGCGGTGACGACCCGCAAGGGCATGCTATTCCCGGATCATGCCAAGGCAATGCATGCCTTGCCGCGCCTCTCCGTCAATGGAGAATGGCAGGACCTCGACAAGATGGATGCGCTGCTTTCGGGTGTTCCGTTCCTCATCTGGAACAGGGGACGGCGGGTCGTGACGGACTAGTCGCCGCCGCGTTCCATCCAGCGGATCAGTGGCAGGATCGGAAGGATCCAGCCCATGCCGCCGATTCCATAGAAGAGCCCCTGCACAATTCCGTTGGCCTGCTGGAATGGCTGGGCCTGCGCCAGCGCCATGAGC
>CAISZN010000008.1 GCA_903889985.1 uncultured Hyphomicrobiales bacterium
AACGGACAGGGTGTCCTCAGGAGCCGCAGCGCAATCGATGAGCGTCGTCCGATCGAGGACCTTGCCATGGCCGATAGCGTGCAGCTGTTATCAGAAGCACTGCGCCTCGATATGGAATATTTATCCGAGAACGGGCCATGGCAGACAGACTGGACGTTGGTGCGGCTGCCCAGAGCCATCCGCATCAAGCTATCGATCGAAGGCAGTCCCAATCCAATGCTCTCACAGGTGGTTGGTCTGCATATCTCAACACCAGCCATTTGCGCCCGGGCAACAAGCATCAGTACCTGTGAAAGCCTCGCCAGTGGAGACAGGATCGGCTTGCCGATTTTGGATCGGAGCAATCCTCGTCAGCGTTCACGCGACCGATCGGGAGCTGACGAATGACCCTGAACCAACAAACAGAACAGGGGTTCGTCCTGATACCCGTCCTTTGGATTCTGGGTATGCTGGCCGTCGCCTTATCAACAGCCAGTCTCTTCACCACCAATTCCATGGCAACCATCAGTCTCGTGCATGGACGAGTGCAAGCAGAAGCGCTGGTTCGTGCCGGCGTAGAAAGTGCGGTCTATCGGATCCGCACGTCCTCAAATGGTCTCGCTCTTGAAGGGCATGAGCGTGTGCTGCTAACCAACGCATATGCGGATGTGAGCTGGGCTAGCGAAGCAGGTCGCTTGGATATTAATCTGGCCCCTGGAGATCTCATATCTTCCTTGCTGGTTCGGATGGGAGCTGAGCCACGCGATGCAGATGTCATCGCTGCAAATATTGTTGACCGGCGACGCCAGGGTCCCGTTCAGCAATCTGCCATTCGGCCGGTCAATATGACCCCATTCAGACATTTTAGGGAACTTGCTGGGCTAGGCATCCCGGATAGCCTGCTGATACGGATCAAGCCATTCCTCACAGTCTATTCTGGAACAGCAAAAATTGACCCACGCGTAGCGTCCATCGACGTTCTTGCCAGCCTGCCTGGCTTAACGGAAGCACGCATGCGAGGCCTGGCGGATCTGCGGATCGCCCGAAGCTCCGATCCCAATTCTTGGGTCGAAGAGGCGGCAGAAGCAGCAAGCTACCTTCAGTTCGCGCCCTCCAAGGTAATGAGGTTACGAATTGACGGGCGAGGCAATGCTGGAAGCCGGCGACTTGCGGAAATCGTGGCTATCCTGTTCAGTGATGATCGGGAGCCATATCGAATTCTGGACTGGGACTATGTGGAGTCGAACAGGGACTTCACCCCGTTGGACACGCTAGGCCCATGAGCACGAACCTGCATTCACTCACTCGTCTTTGGGACAGCTTTATTGCTTCCGTTTGGAACGGAATCAGCTCTCTAGGCGAGACCTTTGGACGCACCAGTTCGGTTGAACTCGTCGAGGAGGATGGAGGCCGCTTTGTCCTGACTGGGACAAATGATAACGGCACCCCTCTGTCCATAAGCATTTCACCGGAAGGCCTGATCTCCGGGAATAGGCCAAGCTCGATCCAATCTATCAGGCGCGCAAAGCTGCGACTGGTACTTCGCCCAAACAGATTTCTTCAACGCGATCTAAACCTGCCAGAACAAGCGCGCGGCTTTGCCGATCGAATCCTGCGCACTGAAATCGATCGATTGACCCCATGGCCGGCTGAATTCGCAATCTTTGGCCATCGAATCACAGCTACCGCTGACGGGAACATATCCGTCAATGTCGTGGCTGCTGACCGGCGATCTCTGCAACCCTTGATAGACTCAATTCTGACAATGCGGCCTTTGTCGATGGAGGCCGTTGCCCGTATTGGTAGTGATTCCGCAACAGACGTCATTGTTTTCGAAAACATGGGGCAGGACTCCGCGTCACGCAGCTGGCGCATGCTGCTGAGCGCCGTTCCTTTGACTCTTGCCCTAGCTCTAGGTTTAGCTGCACTTTATGAGATGTGGGCGGGGTCGATCATAGAAGCCAGTTATGATGCAGTGCAGGCGGAGTTAAGACAGCTGCGCGCCGGGACGCGTCCGATTGATCCATCCGTTTCTCTCGAACAGAAGCTCATTCAAAAGCGTATCGAGGGCCCTGTCGCGACAATCATCATCGAGGAACTGTCACGAGTGCTGCCAGATGACACCTATCTGACAGAAATTGATCTGGCAGGTAAGAAGATCCGCTTCAGCGGTGTTTCACGCGATGCGACCGCTCTCGTGCGTCTGGTCGAAAGCTCTGGCCGCCTGTCAGATGCGAGTTTCTTTGCCCCGACCACACGCGATGCCACTGAGGCGGGAGAGAAATTTCATATTGAAGCTACGGTGAAAGGTCGGGGGGGGAGCCAATAATGGCCTCGATAGCCAAACTCTCGATTTCGAAGGTAAAGAATTTGACGGCTCTTGGAGCCTACGCCTTGCTGGTCGTTTTGCTGGGCCTCGCGCTCCTTTCAGGATATTCTGAACTTGATGAACAGAGGGCATCACTGAGCCATGCGCAAGAGCAACTTCAGGCTCTGCGGGAGCAACAGGGAAGACTTCCAGAGCCAACTCTTCTTGGTGCAGATCTACCTCCAGGAAGCGTCTTACTAAGTGGAGACAAAGTCTCCATAGCCTCCGCGGAATTTCAACGACGTGTTGCTGTAACAGTAACAAATTCGGGCGGCACTGTGCTCTCTTCGCAACTTGAAAGGCAAGACGCGACCGAACCAAGCCTGACGGACATCACTCTCGCCGTTGAATGTGAGATCGAGCAAGATCGCTTGCCCAAGCTCCTGTACGATCTGGAATCCCAAACACCATTCATCTTCATCGAGGGATTGAACATACGTCAGCGTTCAGAAGCTGCGGATCGCAATCAGGCGCCGCGCCTGAGAGCGTCACTTCGTCTTCTTGGGCATTGGCGGGAGACGCGGTCATGATCAGCCGCTCCGCTCTTTTTTGCGCATTCAGTCTCTCGGTTCTGGCGGTAGCCGAAGCCCAAGATGCAACCCCCATCTGGAAATTGCCGTTTGGAGCCTTATCGAACAGTGTCGAACGCCCCCTCTTCTCACGAACCCGCAGACCCCCGCCTCAGATCCGGCGTGCTGCAAGTGAAAGTGACATAGGTAGAGGCAGCGGACAGGACAATCCTGGTCTGGAGATGGTCGGATTTATGTTCGGTCCGGATGGTCTTGCTCTCGCCGTCGTTCGTGAGAGTGCATCCCAAAACATCAAGCGATTGCATATTGGTGACGCCATGAATGGATGGGAGATCGTGGCTATTGAGCGCCGAGAAATCACGTTACGACAAAAGGATCGAACGATCACTGTACGAATGCAGGGACGATTACCGGACAAAGCGGACGATGCATCGAACATCACCCGACCACTAGTGCAACCATCAGCAACAGCACCTTTTTTCCCGATGCCAGCGCCCCTTCCCCGGCCCTGCTGTCAGTAACCGATCGTAGAAAGACCCCAGCAACAGAATATTGCAATGGCAAGGAAGGGGCCAAACGGAAAGGCTTCCCGAGGATCGAGCCGCATTTTCCAAGCAGCTCGAGCAAGCATTATTGCCAGAGCGGACAGGGTAGCGATCAGCAACAAAGGCCCCAACCAACGTGGCTCTAGCCAAACCATTCCGGCTGCAACCAGCTTTACGTCGCCAAGGCCAAGACCGGGTATTGCGCGAAGCTTCATGTAGCCAATGGCGACCGCCAGCATCAATGTTCCGCCGACAGCTGCGCCCAGCAGGGCATCTTTCACTTCAGGCGCTCCAAACCAGAGACTTTGCGCCAGCCCGCACATTGCCAACAGTGCATTCAGCCAATCAGGTAGCAAACCCTCTTGAACGTCAGTCACCACCAGTGTCATCAGAATTGACGCTAGGATCAGTCCAAACAAGGCAATGGCCATGCGAAGGTACTCCCTGTCCTGCGCTGCAAGACAGATCAGACCGACTGATAGGCCTTGATAGCCTGCGCTACAGCTGAGCCCGCAGATGTCAGATTATAGCCGAGTGCCGTCATGGATACGAGATCATTGGCCGACATGGAGTATGGAAGGCCTGGCGCCGATTCACCGAATGCATCTCCCAACATGGTGGGACTCCAGTCGGCATAGTCACCGCTGCCGTTTGATCCATTATAGAAACCAAGGTTAGTCGCGCCGCCATCTATGGAAAATACGGCCCCCGACGACCCTGCCGTGGTGTCCCTGACAGGACTTCCCGCTAGCGGATTTGACGGACTATTACCCTTGTAGCGATACAGGTCCATAACAGTATAGACGCCATTCCCGTAGACGTGGCCGAGAGAGCCCGTCCGTCCCATCACCTCGCTGATCTCATGTTGCATAGCAGCGACTGCGTCGAATTTGTTTGCTGTCGCACTTCCCGTAAACTGCGACTGGTAGGAACTCGAAAGACCTATCCATCCATCGATACTTGTACCCGACCCGCTTGATAGACCGAGCGCCTTCATTTCTGCAGATGAGACGTAGAAGCTGCCGCTGACAGGACTTGAACCGGGAAGATTACTGACTTCCGTCGCCTGATAAGAGGAATTTCCAGCCTTTTGAGCAAGTGCGTTTCGGACTGTCGTGTAATCAACAACCGCACCGACGCTGGTGCTGGCCCCCAAGGCTCCAGTCGGAATCGACGAGCCTTTCACTTCGCCATAGCCGACCTGAATATTAATAACCGCCGGATTCGAGAAGTTGTCGGTGAAACTCTTCGCCGCAGCGATGACCGCATCGCGAAATCCAGCAGGAGAGGATGTGGTGCTGTCTCCCCATTCAAGATTTATCTGTAGCCCACCAGAAGAGCCAACAAGTGTTGAAGCTGCTGTAGCTGAACCTGGCAGGAGTTTTTTCTGAGCTGCTGACATCCCAGCCAAGGCATCGGCAGAAAGCGCCGCAACTTGTTCACCGCTTAGGGCTGCAATCGCAGTGGTTGTAAGACCTTTGATGTTGGTGCCGTTCAGTGCAGAAACTTGTGTTGTTGAAAGTGCCTGTATGTCGGCAGCATTCAACCCAGCAGCCCCAAGAGATGAGAGGGCGGAGATTTGGTTAGCGCCCAATGCCGAAACCTGCGTCGTCGTTAGGCGCCCAATAGCCGATCCAGTCAGCTTTCCGATCTGGTTCGTCGTTAGGTCGGAGGTATCCAGCACATGCAAATCGTCAGCACTCATTCCATTTAGCTGTATTGTACTAAGCGATTGCACCTGCGTCTGGCTAAGAGCCCCAATCTGCGAAGTCGACATCGAATTCAGCTGACTGGACTTGAGAGCTACAATTGCACTTGTTGAAAGGCTTTTTACCTGATCACCAGACAAAGCCCCAAGCGCAGTCGTCGACAGACCTCCAACCGCAATTGAGGTCAGAGCAGCAACTTGTGATGAACTTAGGGCGTTAATTGCGTCGGCGCCCAGCCCCCCTGCAGCCGCAACACCCAAGGCAGAAATATCATTCGTCGAAAGTGCCGAGATCTGAGTAGTTGTGAGGTTCCGAACAGCCGAAGAGTTCATTCTTCCAACCTGCGCAGCACTCAGATTATCTATATTAAAGCCAGATAATGATGTCGCGCTGAGACCGTTCAACTGAGCTACCGTCATAGCGTGAGCCTGTGTCGACGTCAGAGATCCTATCTGGGTAGAACTCAAATTATTGAGCATTGTGGTCGTCAGGACCGCTATTGACTGCGTCGACAGACTCCGAACCTGATCAGTCGACAGCCCAGCCTCGTCATCCAAGGTTATGCCGCCAACGGCAGAAGCAGACAGCGCTGAGATCTGCGCAGTGGACAGGCTGCCCACTTGTGAAGCTGTCATGTTTCGAAGCGCTGTTGCCGACAGGTGAGACACCTGTGTCGTCGTTAGCTGGGTTGGATCAAGAATATCCAGATTCTCATGGCTTAAGCCGTTGAGCTGCGCAGCCAGCAAAGCCTGAACCTGGGTAGAACCCATTGCTGCAATTTGCGTTGTCCCAAGAGCATTAAGTTGTGATGTTTTCAGGGTGGAGATGTCCCGCGTGGACAAGGCGGAAATCTGATCACTCGACATGGCAGAAACAGCAGCAGTCGATAGTGCACCAATGGCGCCAGACGACATAGCCGCCATTTTGTCACTTCCCATGGCCTGAATATCATCAGCACTGAGACCCGAAGCCCCTAAGGCCGACAATGCAGAAATCTGCGATGTCCCGATGGAAGCAATCTGGGAGCTTGTAAGATTCGCCAGAACAGTCGATGACATCCGCGACAGCTGACTTGTTGTGAAGCTGGATGCATCCAGAAGGTCAAGAGTATCCTTCGTGAGACCCGCAAGCTGGGATGTGGCCAAAGCCGCAACTTGCCCAGATGTAAGGGCATGTATCTGGTCAGAGTTCAAAGAATTGAGCTGAGACGATTTCAGGCCCGCAAAAGCGGTGTTTGTCAGCGATCTTAGTTTATCAACAGAAATTGCCTTGGTCTCATCGATGCTCAAACCGACTAAGGCAGATGCAGTCAGCGAGCTCACCTGTGTGGTTGTAAAGGCCGAGACCTGCGTCAGGGAAAGATTGGAAACAGCCGTCGAATTTAATTTTGAAATCTGGTTGGTGGAGAGGTTTCCAACATCGATGGCATCGAGATTGACCTGACTCAAGCTGTTGATTTGTGCAGTCGAAAGGGCCCTGACCTGCGTTTGATTGAGTGCGCCTATTTGCGTTGATGAGAAACCATTGAGCTGCGTTGTCTTCAACCCAGAGAGTGCAGTAGTGCTGAGGCTGACCATTTGCTGAGTTGAGAAGGCCCCAATTGCTGATGGTACCAGACCAGACAATGCATTGGATGATAAGGCCCCAAGCTGATCAGACGAGAGGGCGGCAATGTCATTAATTGATAATCCGCTTGCCGCGGTACTCGACAAGGCACGGACTTGCGTCGTCGCAAATCGGCTCAATTGTGAGGGCGAAAAATTCCCCATCTGGGCTGACGAGAGACCTGATAGAGCGGCAGCCGACAGTGCTCCAATTTGATCCGTAGATAACGAGCCAACCTGAGATGCAGAAAGCGAATTCAACTGTGCTGCCGTCAGAGATGCAACCTGGGTCGTCGAGAGGATTGAAACATCCAGGTCAGGTGTGATGGCTATGCCGCCACGAGACAAAGGTCGGCCAATTGCCTGACCAGAGGTCCCCGAGAGTGTGGCGATGCTCATACACAATGCCTTATCGACGAGATCGCTCGGGCCTAGTCCCGGCTGTTTGACACTGACGCAAGGACCGATAGAGAATCGTTAATCTGGACTTCCAGCAACAGAGGCAGTGCAGAAAAGTTTAATTTTTAGTAAAGCGTCGATCCTATCTTTTGCTATTTCCAACACACTTCCCGAGGCTCATGCTGCAACTCGAACCAAACGACTAGATGAGAGAAACCGCTCCAGGTCAGCAAGTGCGGGCTGTTGCGGCTCGAATTGAAGGTGAGTCGCCTCTTCTGAAAGATTGATAATATGGGCAGTGAGACCACTCGGAACACTGGGTAGATAAAGGCGTACGCGCTCACCCTCGGCTCCCACGCGCCCCCTTAACTGTGCCCCACCAGAAGACAGATCAGAGAGGACCGCCTGGAAAACTCGACCATGAACTTCCAACTCAATCGTTTCCCCGAATGAGACCCGTTGCTGACTCCTGCGATCGATCTCTACCGAACAGGTCCGCACAATTTTTACAAGCGTGGAGTGCAAAGAGCGCACGTGCTCGGCAACTTCGATACAGACGTCATCAACGCACTTTGCCTGAACACCTGTAGAACCAGCTTCACGCGCAACCTGCTGGACACGCTTTGTCACTTCTGCCGCAGAGTTTGTGGTTTCGTAGACGCTCGTGGCTATGTTGCGGGTCATTGTAACCTGCTCATCGATCGCCCTGGCCATCTCAGCAGCAGCCTGATTGACCCCCTGAATCGTTCGCGAAATATCCGAAACAGCATCGACTGCACTTCCTGTCGAGGAATGCACCTGCCTCACGAGGTCAGAAATTTTATTGGTAGCAACCGAGGTTTGCTCGGATAGATTCTTGACCTCCATAGCGATGACAGCGAAACCCTTGCCATCCTGACCTGAACGCGTTGCTTCGACTCCTGCATTGATGGCAAGCAAACTCGTCTGACGCGCAATATCGGTGATGAGCTTTGTCACACCAGTGATTTCATTGACCACCAGCGACAAAGCCTCGATGGACCGACCCGTATTCTCTGATGCGCGGACAGCAGTAGCCGTTACTTCATGGGTGTTACGAACCTGCTGAGCAACCTTGTCTATTGAAAGCGACAGACGCTCTGTGGCGGCATGAGCAGACTGCATAACCGTTTGCGTCTCACTCGCAGCCTTCGCCACGGTATCGCTATTTTCACTCAATTCATTTGCAGTCGACAACATTTCGCGGGTAATGCCCGTCATATCATCCATCAACCCAACAACTGCACTAACAGCACTCTTCGTTTCTCGCTCAACCTGCTCAACCATCGCCAATAGATCGCGGGTTTTCATCTCTTCAGCTGCTGTACGCTCGACATCCATTGCAGCACGCGCAACATCAAGCGCGCGGCGATCTTCGTCTGCCTTGGACTCAAGTTCGCGCTTGGCTATCGCAGAGGCTTTGAATATTTGAAGCGCCTCAGCCATACTTCCAATCTCATCTCGACGGCCCCGCGCAGGAACGTCAATCATCTCGTCCCCTTCTGCCAGCCGCCGCATGGCCTGCGTCATCGCCTCTATAGGCATGACCACCCGGCGATGGATACTCACGACTCCGATGAGGACAAGGGCGAGGACAACCGATGATGTTATGTAAAGCGACCAGTTCCAAACGAGGTTCTTGGCTTCCGCAGCTTGCTCGGCCTCTGTTTGATATTGGGTCGCCGCAATGACGGTCTCGTCAACGACCTTTCGGTGGGAACGATAAAGCTTATCTATACGCTCCATCGCAGCCTTGACGTCCTGATCACGCCTGTTCTGCAGAGAAGGAAGCAGGGTATTCACGACCTCCGACCAGAAGAGATCTGCCTCACGGCTCGAGCGCTCCAAAAGGTCATCCCGCAAGTTCCTGGGTAGGCTTGACGCACGCCAGACGTCTCGCCTTGCATCAAAATCCTTCTTGAGATCAGCAATACGAGCCTTATGCTCAGCCACCTGATCCGGCTCCTCAACCGCAAGCTTCGCCTCAAGATATGCCTCAATGACATAGAGAGGGGGCGGCAGGATGTCAGCAACCAGATCTTTGGCATCGATAATCTGCCTGTAAGGCTGACCGCCAATTCGCAACTGGTTTAATGCGGTATGCGTGGTGCCGAGAATGGTAATAAGACCAAGCACAACACAAGCGGCGAAAATCGATAGGCTTCTAGAAATTCATAGCATAGGAGCCAGCCCCGATGGCGAGACTCATATTGTTGAACAAATTTTTTAATATTCTATTTAATATAGACATCAATATAGCTTCGTAAATTGATTATTTAGTATGCCTTTTGCTTAATTTTAAATCATTCTATAAGAACTAGTGGAACTGCGCCTTGGTCGAATTTTGCGCTAGTTCGCTGCCATCCATCCATCGCGGCCAGATATCAAGTGGCCATTCGGCGCGCGCAAATTGCCCCCGCAAGATTGAAAGCCATTGACGCATCGCCTTGGCATCAACCGCCAAACTTGCAAGATCCCCCGGTCTTGCGCCACGAAACTCGAGCGATGTCATTTCGGGCATTAACTTTAGATCGATCGCATGAACCAACCATGAGGTGTCTCCGGCACTTACCTGAACCGGATGCTGCGGCTCCAGTGCCGCCCAGGCCGCTTCCTGCTCGAACCCAAGAATGGTTTCCGCGACTTCCGAATCGCCAGACTTCGTTCCGATCATTTCAATGAGAACCGGAATCAGCCGCCGCAGGAGTCGTTGCGAAAGCCACAAAACCACACAAGACCGGTCGCCCCCTTCCCCAGCCAAGCGCATACGATCTTCGCTTTCATCATATTCGATCGTGATCTTCTGAAGCATGTTCATCATCAGGCCGAGCATCGAATCCTTTTAAAGACAGGGGCATGCGAGGAAGAGACCAGCCCATCCAACGCACTTCCGGCACCCAAATATAGCCGCTCGCTAACTGTCCGGTAAGCTGAGAGGACTTAAATTACCTATTGAAGGAGAACTTCGATGTTAAAGCCGCGCATTCTGTTTTCTTTGGGCATAGCCCTTTTAGGAGCAGCCGGGTTCGGGGCGCTCGTCTCAATGCAACCGGCGACGGACCCAATCGTCACCGGCTCAAATCGCCTGGATGCCCATCCAGAAGGACCCCAGCCTCGTCCTTTCAAAGCCAAGGATATGTCGACGCCTAACCCGTCGGAAGTCAGGGCATTCTTCGACCAGCAGCTCAAGCAGGTCCGCTCACGCTGAATGTCTGATGTCGACACGGCATGAACGCCCGGCTTGCCGGGCGTTAT
>CAISZN010000009.1 GCA_903889985.1 uncultured Hyphomicrobiales bacterium
ATGGCAACCAGAACTGCAAGTCCTGCCCAGCCTTTACGCGGTTATAGAACTGCCTCTTCGTGAAGATCTGATGCGAAAAGATATGCGCCAGGTCCGCTTCCAGGAACGGGTCCTTATCATCATCTCCTTCTGGTACCGCCAGATGCAAGTTGCCTTTGACGGCATTATCGATCCAGGCATGCGACTCTGCGGTCGCAAGCAGAGTCGTGATGAAACTTGTCTTCTTATTGACGGTCGCAACTTCGAACTGTCCGGTGCCCATGAGATAGGACCGGAACGCGACAATATGGCGGCGCGTGATCTCCCCTATATCGGAAATGGACTGCGTCTTTTCAAATAGCTTGATGACCAGGAGCATCTCCCGGAGATAGGCATCTCGGACAGATTTCTTTGCTGTTTCGCGATCCGCTTTCCACTGATCCCGACAGTCCTCCAGCGTCTTGCGTGCCAGGCCGACTGGCAAAGCAAGGGGCTGGATCGGCTGAGCAACCTGGAGTTGAACCTGTGGAATAGGCAATGGCTTGCGCCAGCGTCCGTCAATAGCCTCCGGGTGAGCCCATTGTATTTGTTCGCCCCGGTCGCGCCTGAAGAAGACATCAAGGGCGCGCAACTCGGCGCGCTGGCATTGGGCAGCGTATTGCAAAGCCGATGATGACGTAGGCAGCATTGTGACGCCGATACGCCGCGTAAGGGTATTGACTCGCTCCAGGCGAGCAAGAGCGTATTCCTGGACCGACATTGCTTCCAATTCGCGGTTGAGCTTGATCCAACCTGAAAAAATGGCACGCTCCGTCCATTGGGCAGGTTGTGGCTGCGCTGTCCCAATGAGATCGGCACCGGTCGTCTTTGGGAATCGTCGTTCGGCGTCGTCCTGGATCAGCTGAGCTTCAAACCAGGCCGCTACCTGCCCCCAATCGAGGGCTGTCCAATCTGACACATCAATCAGGTTGACCGTGTAGCCGAGCTTTGCCCGTGCCTCATCAAACTGCCTTTCGACCTCTTCATTGATCTTGGCCGATAGTGAGCGGGCTAGCCTATTGTCGGCTGTGCGCAGAGAGCGCTGGATACGTTCGCGGCCGAATGCGCCCCACAGATCATCGGGAACCCGCCGGACATATTGATAGGTGTCGCCACGCTTTGTGACGTAGTTCGGGAGTGTCAATTCATCGTCCATGTTATGCAGTTTGTTATGCACGCGGCCTGCGAACAAGCCGACTGGACGATCTAAGTTACTGATTTATTGAGAGGGTCTTTAGACTTGGCGCTCCCTAGGGGACTCGAACCCCTGTTTTCGCCGTGAGAGGGCGACGTCCTAGACCGCTAGACGAAGGGAGCGGAACGCTTCTTTAGCGAAGAGCGCTCCCTATAGCTGTGGCTTGCCGCAGACGCAAGTGCTTCCTCGACATGCGGGAAAAGGTAGCTGGGCGCAGATACATGACCGCCATGACTTGGCAAGCCCCCCTGCCCGACCCATGTCTTGGTCATGACCCTCGAAGCACCCATGGATCAAGGTTCCTGCCCCCGCCCCCCTGCCCCCCTCCCACGGGAGCGGCCGCTCAATCCGCTCGAGCTCCTGCATGGCCTATGGACCAATCCGCTGGCGACCTATACCCGCCGCGCCTTCGAAGAGCCCGTGGTGCTGTCGAAAAGCCTGCTGGGCGAACTGGCCGTCGTCAGCGACCCCACTGCCATTCGACATGTCATGGTCGACAATGCCGCCAATTACCGCAAGGACGAGTTGCAGCGCCGGGTCCTGCAGGCCAGCGATGAGGGCGGCAACAGCCTGCTGACGGCTGAGGGGGACGACTGGCGCCAGCAGCGCCGGGCACTTGCGGCCCTCTTCACGCCGCGCGCCGTGGCAGAGTTCCTGCCCGCGATGAGGCAGTCGGCCCGCTGGATCTTGGACCGTTGGGCACCCCTGCGGCCGGGCCGACGGGTCGATGTGGCGGCGGAGATGTCCCAGCTCACCCTCGACGTGCTGACCCGCACCATCTTCCCCTCCGGGCTTGGCCGCGACCCGGTGGACTTCGCAAGGGCCATGGCGGACTATTTCGACGTCATCGGCCGGGTGCATCCGCTCGATGTGCTGGGGGCACCGAAGTGGATTCCTCGGGTCGGGCGTCCGCAGATCCGCCGCTCACAGGGTTTCTTCGAGGCCGCCGTGGAGGATCTGGTCTCCAGCCGCCGGGCATGGCTGGCCACGCATGAGGGAGCCGCCGAGACCACCGGGCTTGACCTGCTGACCCGCCTGCTGACCGCCCGCGACCCGCAGACCGGCGCCGGGCTTGGCGAGGCGGAGATCCGGGCCAATGTGCTCACCTTCATCGGCGCAGGGCATGAGACCACGGCCAATGCGCTCACATGGTCGCTCTACCTGCTGGCGCTCGACCCCGACTGGCGGGCGCAGGTCGAGGCGGAGGTCGATGACCTGCCCTCTGCGGCAGAGGCCGCAAGCCTCGAGCCTTTCGTCAAGGTGCGCGCCACCCTGGAAGAGGCGCTGCGCCTCTATCCTCCTGCTGCCTCCCTGAGCCGTGCGGCCATCAGGCCTGACGTGGTGGCGGGCAAACGCATCGCTGCGGGCACCGTGGTGATTGTCGCGCCCTATGTGGTTCATCGCCACCAGCGCCTGTGGGACCATCCCGATCGCTTCGATCCACGGCGCTTCATGCCGGGCCGGCGCGAGACGATCGATCGATTTGCCTATCTGCCCTTTGGCGCGGGCCCACGCGTATGCATCGGGATGGGCTTTGCCATGCAGGAGGCCGTGCTGCTGCTCGCCACCATACTGCGCCATTATCGGCTCGATCTCATGCCGGGCCACAGGGTGGAGCCCGTGCAGCGCATCACCCTGCGCCCGCGCGGCGGCATGCCCATGCTCATCCAGCGGCGCTAGCCGAGGCTTCCCTGCGGTGTGCGATCTAGTCTAGGATCGCGCCACAAAACACGAGGGAGGAATTCCATGGCCACGAGCCCGGTCTCGATCGCCCGCAAGATCGATGAAGCACCCATGAGCGATGCCGAGCGCCAGATGCGCGTCGATCTCGCCGCCTGCTATCGCCTCATTGCCCTGAACGGCATGGACGACCTGCTCGCCACCCATATTTCCGCGCGCGTTCCTGGCAAGGAAGAGCACTTCCTCATCAATCCCTATGGCCTGCTATTCTCGCAGGTAACGGCCTCCAACCTCGTCAAGGTGGATCTCGCCGGCAACATCGTGTCGCCCTCGCCCTGGCCGATCAATCCGGCGGGCTTCGTGATCCATTCGGCAATCCATGGGGCGCGTCCCGATGTGATCTGCATCATCCACACCCATACGGTGGCGGGCATGGCGATTGCCTGCATGGAGGATGGCCTGCTGCCGCTCTCACAAAAGTCTCTGCGCTTCTATAATCGCATTGCCTATCACGACTATGAGGGCAAGTCGGACGATCTCGACGAGCGTTCGCGGCTGGTGCGCGACATCGGCAACAAGAATGCGATGATCCTGCGCAACCATGGTCTGCTGGTCTGCGGACCCACCATCGGGCAGGCCTATCACCACATGCTCAACCTGGAGAAGAGCTGCAAGGTGCAGCTCGCGGCCATGCAGAGCGGCGGCAAGCTCATCCAGCTCTCCGCAAACGTGCAGGAACATGCGGCGCGCCAGCATGAGCGCGACGACGTGCCCGGCAATGGCAGGCCCAATGCATGGCCTGCCCTGCTGATGATGCTCGACAAGATCGATCCTTCCTTCCGGGACTGAGCCAGATGCGCAAGCTTCCTCCCGGCTCGACGGACGGGCAGATCCATGTCTTCGCCGATCCCGCCCAATATCCGATCCGCCACGCCAAGCCGCTCTATGTGCCCCCGCCCGGCGAAGGGACCATCGCCCAGGCACTGGCCATGTATGACGAGGTGGGCATCGACCGCTTCGTCATCACCCAGGCAACCATCTATGCCACCGACCACACTCTGATGTGCGACGTGCTGCGCGCCCAGCCCAAGGGCAAGGCCTGCGGCATCGGCATTGTCGATCACACGGTGAGCGACAGCCAGTTGCGCGACATGCATGAGGCGGGCATCCGCGCGGCGCGCTTCAACTTCCAGAGTCGCTTCGGCCTCGTGCCCGACTTCTCCGATTTCCATCGCCAGATGGCGCGCATCGGGGAACTGGGCTGGTTTGCGAAAGTCTTCTGCGGCCCGCGCGAACTTCCCGACGTGGAAGGCGAGCTGCGCAAGACCAAGGGCATCATCGTCTTCGATCACATGGGCCAGCTCGAGTTTGCGCAGGGAGTCGAGCAACCCGGCATGACGCGCCTGCTCGAACTGCTGAAGGACGAACGCTTCTGGATGATGCTCTCGAACGGCGATCGCTCCTCCTCCGCAGGGCTTGGCTGGGATGATGCGGTGCCCTTCGGCCGCGCCTTCTTCGAGGCTGCGCCCGGGCGCTGCATCTGGGGCTCCGACTGGCCCCACGTCTCGCGCTGGATCAACAGCGATTCATCGCCACGCGGCCAGCGGCCGCACCTGGGCAATGACGCCGATCGCATCGACCTTGGCCTGCGCTA
>CAISZN010000010.1 GCA_903889985.1 uncultured Hyphomicrobiales bacterium
GCAGCCTTTGCAGGATCCTTGAGGGAGCGCAGGGCGATCCAGCCGGCATGAAATTCAGCTTCCAGCCGGGACTCTGCCGATTCTGCTGAGTGTTCAGCTGCGACCCGATAGGCCGTGGCCGCATCGCCGGCATCGAGTAGCTTGCGGGCGATGAGCCGCCGCTCGGTCCACCAGTCATCGGGTGAGACGAGGCTGGCGAGGTCCCTGGGGGCCGTGAACAGTGTCTGGGCGGCCTCACCAACCTTCCCATCGCGGCGAAGCTTCTGGATCTTCGCAAACAGCAGTGTGGGATCCTTGCGAAGGTCTGCGGGCAGGGCATTGAGGACCTTGTCCGAGAGGGTCTCCCGCGCCTTCACAAGGGACACCAGATCGGCGCCTCCATAGGCTGCGAAACGCAGACTGGCAGCTCCCTGATCCTTGTAGAACATCCGGTCGGAACGGAATTTGTGATCGGCCTTTGTGAGCGCGTCCGGGAAATCCTTACGCAGGCTTGCCTCAAGGCTCAGGGACAGCTCCCCAAAGCGCCAGACATTGCGAATAAGCAGGGCCGCGGCCTCGTTGCGTCCCTGCGTCTGATGGGCGCGGGCCAGCGCGATCTTGCCGAAGACAGTCTCGGGCGCATGCCCGGTGAAGAAAGCCAACACCTTCTCGGGATTGCGCTTTTCGGTATAGAGGACCTCTTCAGCACGGCGGCGCAGGTTGCCATTGGCCGCCCAGTCAGGATGGGCGTCGAGAAAGGTTTGGATTCGATCAAAGCCCGCGTTGCGAGGCTGCAGCCTGAGGGCAACCCATTCCGCCGTCAGGCGGGCAAGGGCATCGGGCAGGGCCGCAGCCAGTTCATCGCCGCGCAGCAGGTCGCCACTCCGGTAGGCGTCCACGATGGCCGGAAGTCCCTTCAGATCAGCAGGTGGCAGAGCTTGGGGCAGCAGGAGAGGATTGCTTGGGCGGACGAGCCCACCGACTTCCGGGGCATAGGCCAGGACCATCCGGGTCGCGGCCTCGGGCTCGAC
Organism: uncultured Hyphomicrobiales bacterium; assembly: GCA_903889985.1. Taxonomy (GTDB): domain Bacteria; phylum Pseudomonadota; class Alphaproteobacteria; order Rhizobiales; family Beijerinckiaceae; genus Terripilifer. The sequence goes on from CAISZN010000010.1 coordinate 1,011, forward strand.
CGTCATGCGTGATTCGAGGGCGGAAAGGGCCTCCGCAGGCAAGGGGTCCGACATGAGTGCGGGATGAAACGCCGCCTGAATTGAACCGACCACGTCCGCCGCCGTCTGGGGGGCAATATCAATGGCGGAGTGTGCTGGACCGGTTCCCGGGAGCGGAAGCTTGCCCAGCGAAGACGGCGCAGTCATCCCGATGCCAAGGCATCCGATACCCATCAGGGCCGGTAGGATGGAGCGGGATCTCGCCATGGGTCTCTTCAATCCGGGAACGGGTTTACCCTTGCGCGCTAGAGTTAACAGTTTGTTGCAGTCGGCTGTATGGGTCAGCCTTTGGGGCGCGGAAGCCCTTTCCTCGCCCGGCCGCAACGGCTATCTGTGTGGCTCCTACCTCGCCGCTGCCGGGACAGTGAGCCCTCAGAATTGGGCGCTGGTGGGGCGAAAGGTATTTTGCGGAGACGGTAGATGGCAAAGAAGGCCGCGTTCAGAGGTTCAATCACGGCACTTGTCACGCCTTTCCGGAACGGTGCGGTGGACGAGGCGGCGTTTCGCGCGCTGATCGACTGGCAGATCGCCGAGGGGACCCATGGCTTCGTTCCGGTCGGGACCACCGGCGAAAGCCCGACCCTTTCCCATGACGAACATCGCAAGGTCGTCGAGATCTGCATCTCCGAAGCGCGGGGCCGTGTGCCTGTGATCGCCGGGGCAGGGTCGAACAACACGACCGAGGCGGTCGAGCTCGCCCGTCATGCGGAAAAGGCAGGCGCGACCGGAATTCTGGTCGTCACGCCCTATTACAACAAGCCCAACCAAGAGGGCATGTACCAGCATTTCAAGGCGGTGAACGATGCGGTCGGGATCCCGATCGTGATCTACAACATACCGCCGCGCTCGGTTGTCGACATGTCGGTCGATACGATGAAGCGTTTGTTCGAGCTGAAGAATATTGCGGGCGTGAAGGACGCGACCGGCAACGTTGGCCGAATTTCGCTGCAGCGCCAGGCCATGGGCGAGGACTTCATCCAGCTGTCGGGAGATGACATCACCGCGCTGTCCTGTCTTGCTGCCGGGGCGCATGGTTGCATCTCGGTGGTCTCCAATGTGGCGCCTCGCCTGTGCTCCCAGCTCATGGAGCGCTGGTTCGCCGGTGACCCGGCAGGTGCGCTCGCGGTGCAGGACAAGCTCGTGCCGCTCCATGCCGGTGTCTTCACGGAAGCTGGCGTGACCGGGGCCAAGTTTGCGCTTTCTACCCTTGGAAAGGTCACCGAGGAGGTTCGTCTTCCGCTGGTGCCCTCGACCGAGACCACAAAGAAAATCATCCGGGCCGCCATGGCCCATGCGGGACTGATCCCGGCCTGAGGCGCGGTGCGCGCCGGAGTATGTTTGGGTGGCTGAGAAGGACAAGGGCGGGCGCAAGGTCGTCTCGGACAATCGCCGCGCCCGATTTGATTACGAGATCGGCGATGTCTATGAGGCAGGCCTTGCCCTGACGGGCACGGAGGTCAAAAGCCTGCGCACCGGTAAGGCAACCATTGCCGAGAGCTATGTCAGCGTCGACAGGGATGCGCAGGTCTGGCTGATCAACGCCAATATTCCCGAATATCTGCAGGGCAACCGCTTCAACCACGAGCCGAAGCGGCCGCGGCGACTGTTGCTGCATGAAAACGAGATCATCCGCATTGCCAAGGGGATCGAGCGCGAAGGCATGACGGTCGTGCCGTTGCGGGTCTATTTCAACGCGCAGGGACGCGCCAAGATCGAGGTCGCCGTCGCGCGCGGCAAGAAGCTGCATGACAAGCGCGAGACTGAAAAGCAGCGCGACTGGAACCGCGAAAAGAGCCGTGTACTTCGTGATCGTGGTTAAAGATCAAATGGTTGTGAGATATTTCTGAAAAATTGAATCAGGCATCTCGCAAACTGAATCAGGCGAGCGTGAGATGAGTGCGCCATCAGATTACCAGGCACTGCCGGCTGGCCTTCCTGTTCCTGAAGACGATGGCGCCTGCAATCATCTGCGGGGACGGCCCCTCCCACCCGTCATGCTTCCATCCACCGATAGCATGGGCATGGCCCTGTCCGATCTGCCTGGCCTCTGTGTCCTGTATTTCTATCCGATGACCGGGACGCCCGGCGTGCCGCTGCCTGAGGGCTGGGACATGATCCCCGGGGCTCGGGGCTGCACGCCGCAGGCCTGCGCCTTCCGGGATCACTTCGCCGAGTTGCAGGAGCTTGGGGTCGAGATGGTTTTCGGCATTTCCACGCAGTCGCCGCAGGAGCAGGCCGAGGCGGCTGAGCGGCTCCATCTGCCGTTTCCGCTGTTGAGTGATGAGCGTCTGGCCCTGTCGGAAACCTTGCGCCTGCCAACCTTCGAGGTCGAGGGGCGGCAATTGATCCGCCGGCTGACCCTGATCACCCGTGACGGTGTCATTGAGCGCGTGTTCTACCCGGTCTTCCCGCCGGACCGGAACGCGCAGGATGTACTGGAGGCCCTGCGCGGCGGAACCGCGGCGCCAGGCAACTAGCTTTTCGCCAGAAAACCCTTCACCCGCCTGAACACGGCCCGGAACATCTTCGGCGTCAGGACCCCCGTGTTCGTGTTGTAGCGGGAGCAGTGATAGCTGTCGAAAAGCACCAGTCGGCCGACGGGAAACTCGGCAGCATGGCCGAAGGGCAGGCGGCTCGGACGCTCACCTAGAGCCCTGACCGTACTGTCGTGGCCAATCTTTCCCAAAGCCACAATGGCCCGCAGGTTTGGCATGCCGGCGATCAGGTCCGTCAGGAAGGGCCGGCAGGTGTTGATTTCCGTTGTGGTCGGCTTGTTTTCCGGCGGAACGCAGCGCACCGCATTTGTGATCCGGCAGTCGAGCAGGTTCAGGCCGTCGTCGGCCCGCTCGTCATAGGTGCCGGCTGCAAAGCCAAAGTGGATCAGGGTCTCGTAGAGGAGATCGCCAGCCCAGTCGCCGGTGAAGGGGCGGCCCGTCCGGTTTGCGCCGCGCAAGCCCGGCGCCAGTCCGACCACCAGAAGGCGAGCGGAGACCGGGCCAAAAGACGGGACCGGGGCGTTGTGCCAGGAGGGCTCACGCAAACGCGCCTCGTCACGAAATGTCACGAGGCGCGGGCAAAGGGGGCAATCGCGGGTCGGGCCGCGTTCCAGTTCGGGGGACATGCCCCCGATATATCAGGAGTCGATTTCTTCGCCAGCCGGAATGGTCTGGCCGGTGGCCGTGCGGCGCTCGCCCTGAAAGCGGACACGATCGGTCCGTTCGACCGGGTCGCGGCCGATCTTCGTCACGAGGTGGACGAGATCGATGAATTCATCCGCCTGACGGCGCAATTCGTCGGCGACCATTGGGGGCTGGGTCGTAATGGTGGACACCACCGAAACGCGCACGCCGCGACGCTGGACGGCCTCGACCAGCGAGCGGAAGTCCCCGTCGCCCGAGAAAAGAACCATCTGGTCGATGTTTCCGGCCATCTCCATCGCGTCGACCGCGAGTTCAATGTCCATGTTGCCCTTGACCTTCCGGCGGCCGAGCGAATCGACGAACTCTTTCGTCGGCTTCGTGACAACGGCGTAGCCATTGTAATCGAGCCAATCGATCAGGGGACGGATGGAGGAGTATTCCTGATCTTCCACCAGGGCGGTGTAGTAGAAAGCTCGGATCAGACGACCGCGAGACTGGAACTCCTTGAGGAGTCTCTTGTAATCGATATCGAAGCCAAGGGACTTCGCAGTGGCGTAAAGGTTCGCCCCGTCGATGAACAACGCGATGCGGTCTTGATCAGGCATGCTTTCAGTCTCTTTTGCCGGGCCTTGAAAATCGGTTCAGCTCGCGAAAACGCGAATGTTGGGCGCTGCAAACCCGATATAACAGCGCCAACCGCTGGCAACTCCCTTTAAAACCTTAGGCCTAGCCTTCAGGAATCCCAAGTTGCTTCTAATGACGCACCATCGTCGCAACTGGTCGCGGAAGTCAAGGAAAGTCTAATTTTCTAACAGGATGGAACGAATGGTTCAGCTCAAGATCTA
>CAISZN010000011.1 GCA_903889985.1 uncultured Hyphomicrobiales bacterium
TCGTAGCCTACGGATGGATCCGGGAAGAACCGCAGCGCCTGATGATAGCGCACGGCGAAGGCAACCCGCTCGGAGACATAGGGCTCGATGAGCTGGGCACCCCAATAGCCATGCTCCGTCTTCATGAGAACGCCGCCCATGTCGTGCAGCAGGCAGGCAAGCACCACTTCCTCCGAGCACCCTTGCTGGCGCGCAAGGCGCGCGCTCTGCAGCAGGTGAGCAGCAGGCGCAAAGCGCTTTTCAAAGAACTCGACGAGCGTCGGGCGCGATGACATGGGTGCCAGACGATGGACGAAGCGGCCGCTCAGGTCCTCGTCCGGGTTCTTGTTGCTGCGCTTGTGCAGGAACAGGCTGCCAGCCCCCCGGCGATAGACGCGGGTCTCGACGCGCTGGGCATGGTCCTCCACGGTCGGGAAAGGCTTGTCGCCCTTGCGGCGGCGGATCGCATCCTCGAGCTGCTGGGTGAGGTAGTCTTCCAGGGCGTCCGCGCGGCTTTCGTGGTCCATTCCGGCGACTGCGTCTTCGCCGCCAAGGGCCTCAATGATGGTTCTGGAATCCGAGCCCATGCCGCGTTTCTCCTGCCCTTGTCGTTCTGAACGGATTGTATGAGCTTGGCTCATGCACCGGCAAGCGGCAGCTGCGGCGACGCTCTAGCGCAGGTTGGCACGGCGCAGGCGAAGGGCGGCGTCGATCGCAACATTGACGCGCACCATGGATGCAAGATCTGGCCGATCAGCATTCGGCAGGTCCGGATGGACGCGGCGGGCAAGCCTTCGACGAAGGGCCCGCAACTCAAGGTCGCTCAGGGTCAGGAGGCGCTCGCGGGCGAGCTCTGCCGCTAGGTCTAGGGGCGGCGGGGCAGGGGGTGCGGGAGGTGCAGGAGGCTCCTGCGCGTGAGGGGAGGCTTTTTCGGCCTGCTTGATGGGCTGAATGTCAGGCTGCTCGACCAGGACTTCCAGCTCTGGAGCCTCGTCGTCGAGGATATAGGCCCGCGCGAGGCGCTCCCCAACCGAGCGATCATCATCGTCCGCCTTCAGCCAGCTGTCCCAACCTGCGGTACTGACGCGCACGCCGGGCTTCGCCTCCGCGGTTTGCGCGAATTCGGCTCCGACCTTCGAAAGTACCTCGGCAAATTGCACCATGAGTGCGAGGTCCGGTCGTTGCAGTCACCCTGCACCAACGCACAGTGACCGAGCTGGTTCGCGGAAGCGAATCACAGCTCTGGTAAATCCTGCCCGAGTGTAAAAAATTGGCTTTAGCGATCTATTAACGGGCAAAACTATTGAGCTTCCGAGAGTCAAAAATGGTCATTCAGTAGTTACCTGATTTGATAAGCCTTCTGCTTTCAATGTGGCTTAGCTCGATGATCTTATCATTTTTGATTGTAAATCCTTATTTCATGCAGGTATCAGGATTTTTACTCATAACAACTCAGTTCCATTGTACATTACAAAATTAGTAGCGCGATCTGAAGAAAGCAGCTACTGTGGGTGCATTGTTTTGAGAGGTATTAATTCAATGCTAATTACTCATTTTAGTGGGCCGCTTTATGGCCCAATGCTATCCATGAATGTGCGCGCTCTCGAACTCGCGGGAGATGCTCAATGATGGACCTCAATGCCACACGCTCCGTCGAGATGGCAGACATTCCTGCCATGGCAGAGCTTCAGCCCGGCTCCGGTGATCCCTACCGGAAGGTGCTTGACGAACTCTGGCGTAAGCGCCGGGAACTCGACGTGGCCATCGCTGCCATCGAGCAGATGATGTCAGAGCCTTCCGGGGCCGGGGTTCTTTCAGA
>CAISZN010000012.1 GCA_903889985.1 uncultured Hyphomicrobiales bacterium
GATGTCCTTGAGGTGCTGCAGGATGCCCTTAGGGCAATTCTGGTCGGCCCAGGCGCGCTGGTATTTCGTCTCCAGCATGTGCATGTGCACGCGCCGCCCGGTGCGGGCGGAGGCTTCCGCCACAGCGCTCAGGAGTTCGTCGGAGCACCACTGAACGGCGGTCGGGCCATACTGCACCGTGAACCACGGAGACTCCGCAGCCGCAGCGATCTCCTCGACACGGGCGATCTGTTCGGCGGCCGAAGGCATGGCCCCACAGAACAGGGACTCGATGTCATGGGCCGGGCCCGTGGGCATCTGGGTCAGGACATCTTCCGAGGCTCCGTAGACGAGCGGATTGCGGTCCCGCAAATACATGGCGAAGGTGACGCGCACCCCCACATCAGCCGCCGCAGCCGCAACCTGCTGCACCTCCGCTGCGGCCTGTTCCATCGAGCCCTGAAGGCGTGTGCAGTGGACCATGACCGAGGCGCAGCCCCCGCGTGCTGCGCGGCCCAGGGAGGCCGTGGCCGCCAGCCGCGCATCGACAGAAGGCATAGAGCCGAGCCGCAGGATCCAGCTCTCCAGCGGCTTGGCTGCTCCACCAAAGGAGGTCGGTGAAAGGGGCCGCCCGTGATCATGGGCATTGGCGAGGCCCGGCAGGGCCAGCAGCCGCCGCACGGGGACCTTCTGGGATGGTGTGATCGCGGCGATCACCCCACCCTCAATCGAAATATCCACGCGCCTTGTCGTCCCGGGCCCTTCGAGCCCAAGGAGGTCTACGCCCTCAAGTACCGTCATCACACCATCCTTCGACAGATCCCTAGTGGGAGCGTTCAATCCCCATGCCAGCGGCGGCATCGGTCTTTTGGGAAGACCAGCCTTCCTCTTAGGCAATGTGCCGCCAGGCTGGCGCCAATGCCCGCGCTTTGATCTCGCTCCGCTTGCGTGGTGCGCATAAGATTTCGCGCAGGCAGGAGGCAAGGACATGCTGCCCATCATTGATGTCAGCGGACTGGCCAGCGCGGACGACAAGCGCCTCGCAAGAATCGGCTTCGAGATCGGCGCGGCCTGTCGCGACATCGGGTTTTTCTACATCACCGGACATGGCATCGAGCCCGCGACGATGGAGACGGCATTCGAGCAGTCACAGCAATTCTTCGCCCTGCCGACAGAGGAAAAAGCTTCCCTTGCGCTGCATGCCAACAGCGGCAACAGGGGCTATGTGCACCTGCGCACCGAAGCGCTCGACCCCGGGCACAATGTGGACAACAAGGAAGCCTTCAACATCGGCCTCGAATTGGCGCAGGACGATCCCGAAGTGCTCGCAGGCGTCCCCTCGCGGCGGATGAACATGTGGCCGGACATGCCGAGCTTCCGGGCGGTGATGCTGGATTTTTTCAGCCGCCTGCACCAGCTGGGCATCGACCTGCATCACGCCATTGCCCACGACCTTGGCCTTGCAGCCAATCATTTCGATCCGCTGTTCACGCGTCCCATGGCCACGCTTCGGTTGCTGCACTATCCGGATGCTGTCTCGCGGCGTGGTGACTTTGGCGCCGGCACCCATACGGACTATGGCAACCTCACCATCCTGCTCACCGATGATGCGGGGGGCCTGCAGGTGCAGCGCCTCGATGGAGCATGGATCGATGCGCCCCATGTGCCGGGCGCCTTCGTCTGCAACATCGGCGATTGCCTCATGCGCTGGACGAACGATGTCTACAAGTCCACGCCCCATCGCGTGATCGAACCCATTGGTCGCGATCGTTATTCGATTGCCTTCTTCCTCGACCCCAATCCCGAAGCCATGGTCGAGGTGCTCGAAACCTGCATCGGGCCCGACCGGCCCCGCAAATATGCGCCAATCACGGCGGCCGATTATCTCGCATCCCGTTTTGCTGAGACCTACGGGTTCAGCAAGGGCGACAAGGTGACAGCATGACAGACATGAGCCTCGGCCTCGCCGCCCTGCGCAAGGCCTATGCGGCCGGACAGGACCCCGTTGCCGTCATCGACGAGGTCTATGCCCGCATCGCCGCGGCAGAAGACCCGGGCATCTTCATCACCCTCGTGCCGAAGGAGCAGGCGCGGGCTGCGGCAAGCGCACTTGGTGCCTTCGATGCGTCAAAGCCCCTGTGGGGCGTGCCCTTTGCGGTGAAGGACAATATCGACGTCGCGGGCCTGCCAACCACGGCGGCCTGCCCGGCTTTTTCCTACCAGCCGGCACAGAGTGCCTTCGCCGTACAGGCCTTGCTCGAAGCCGGCGCGATCTGCGTCGGCAAGACCAATCTCGACCAGTTCGCCACCGGGCTGGTGGGCCTGCGCACGCCCTACCCGGTGCCCAGAAACTCCTTCGACGCAAAGATCCCGCCCGGCGGATCGAGCTCGGGCTCCGGCGTGGCTGTGGCGCGTGAGCTTGTGAGCTTCGCGCTTGGCACCGACACGGCAGGCTCCGGCCGCGTGCCAGCCGCGCTCAACAACATCGTCGGGCTGAAGCCCTCCGTTGGTGCGGTGTCGATCAGCGGGCTCGTGCCGGCCTGCAAGACCATCGACTGCATCAGCGTCTTCGCCCAGAGCGTCGACGATGCCTGGACCGCCTATCGTATCATGGCGGCGAAGGACGCCTCGGACGCCTTCCAGCGCTTCCTGCCCCTCGATGAAGCGCCCGGTGAAGCTGCACCAAAGCTGCGCGTGGGCGTGCCCCGGCGCGAGGATCTCGTCTTCTTCGACGACAGGGCCGCTGAGAGCGCCTGGGGCCGGCAGTGCGAACTCCTGAAGGCACAGGGTGCGGTGCTGAGCGAAGTGGACATGCGCCCCTTCCTCGCCGCAGCCCAGCTCCTCTACGAGGGCCCCTGGGTCGCCGAGCGCCATGCGGCCATGCGCGCCTTCATGGCCACCAATCTGGCGGACGTGCTGCCGGTGACACGCGGCATCGTCGAGGGCGCGCTGAAGTTCTCCGCCACCGACGCCTTCGATGCGCGCTATCGCATGACCGCGCTCGCCCATGAGACGGCGCCCGTGTGGGGCCGCATCGACATGCTGGCCCTGCCGACAATCCCCTGCACCCCGACGGTGTCCGACCTGCAGGCGGATCCGATCACGCCCAATTCGCGCCTTGGCCGCTGGACCAATTTCGTCAACCTGCTCGACCTCTGCGCGCTCGCCGTGCCCGGCCCCTTCCGCA
>CAISZN010000013.1 GCA_903889985.1 uncultured Hyphomicrobiales bacterium
ATCGCGAACGGCCTGCCGGAGCACCCAGAGGCCAATTTCCTGAATCAGCCCCATTTCCTCTGCAAGCGGAATGAACTCAACCGGAGAGATCGCTCCGCGCTTGGGATGGTTCCAGCGAAGCAGCGCTTCGCAGGCGACGATCCGGCCGCTGTGGAGTTCGCAGATCGGCTGGTAGACGACGTGGAAGGCATTGGATGCAACGGCCTTGCGTAAATCCGACGCCATTTTTCGGCGCTGAACGAGCTGCTCATCCAGTTCAGGCGCAAAGAATTCGAACGAGCGGTCATCCCGGCGCTTGGCTTCATGCAGGGCGATATCCGCATGCCGAAGGAGCGATACCGGATCAGTTCCATCGCGTGGAGCCAATGAAATGCCAAGGGATACGCTCAGATAATGCAGTCGATCCGCGAGTGGGATCGGAGCTGCAAAAGCCTCCTCCAGTCGCTCAGGCAACTGTTCTGCGCGCAAATCGCCATTCGCCTCCGGGATCAGGATGAGGAAGCGGTCCTCAGCCATCCGCGCCAGGGCTTCGCGACCGCCCAGACAGCCCTGGATTCGCTCGACGACGCAGGGCAGCAGCTTGTGTTCGAAATCTGCATCCGCCTGGCCCAGAATCTGGTCGAGACCATTCACCTCAAGGGACGCAATGGCAAGTCCTCCACCGCGTGCGATCTCGGCCTGCATGAGTTCCTGAGCGCCAAGACGGTTCGCAAGCCCCGTGATGGGGTCGCGCCGCACCTGCCGCTCGGTGTCGATCTGCATCAGCACGCGCCCACGCAGCTGCGTGTAGGAAATCCCCATGCCGATCAGCAGGACCGAAACAAAGGACAGCACAAGGATCTGGACGAGGGTCGCCGACTGATCGTCGATCCGGGTCATGGCTATGAGAAAGGCAAGGGCAATCGGGAGCCCATAGGCGATGGCCGCCCGCGGGACGCTCGACAGGGCAAAGACACCGCCTGACAGCATGCCAGCGGACAGGCAGGTGATGACCAACTGGAGTTGAGGGACTTCCGGGCGGAAAAAGAAATAGGGCACGGCGCCCCAGCAGCAGCCTAGAAGAAAGGCATTGAAGGTCAGCTTTTCAATGAGTTCCCTGGCGGTTGCGCGACGGCCCCCTGCCGGGCGGCGCCTTAAGCGCCGCAAACTGGGCGGCAGAAGCGCCAAAGCCAGCGCTATTGCCCATATCAAGGCCTGGGGAGCACCGCGGCTCTGCCAGATTGCGTAGGCGCACACGAGTCCATTGCAGAGCGTCGACACCAACATGCCGATCTTGTAGCGCCGCACATAGGCCACCTGCTCTTCCTGCAGGCGGACAAGCCCGTGGGGAGGCATTCGGTCGTCTGGCTTCAAGAGCGCCGCAATCCGCCGGCCCCTGGATAACATAGGCGCTCCGCATTGGGCTTCTTGCCCTCAGCTGCCCATAAAAACGCTAATTTCCTAAGATATAGTAATAAATTCCAATCAATCTTGGCCTTGGCCTTTCCCCTGCCACCTTGGCGATGCCTGTTCAGCTCCAGCCAGACCTCGGCAGCTCTGTACCTTCGTTGGAGACCTGCTAGAAAGGCCCCCAGTTGAACTCCCAAGGAATGGAGCGCCCATGGCCGACCCGGCAGCCCCCAAGATCGATACCTCCGAGATGGAGAAGAAGTTCCTCCTCGACCCCTATATGCGCTGGGCAGAGGACGAAGGCATCCCGGTGCATCTGGACTTCGGCCACGATCTGCTGTCGCTTGAGACCAAACAGTGGGACCGCTATGACGCCCGCGGCTGCTTTGCCCATACCCATGGGCGCGGCGACTTCATGGCCAACTACGTGCTCGAAGTGGAGCCGGGCAAGAAGACCCGCCCCGTCAAGCACCTCTATGAAGCCTTCATCTATGTCCTCGAGGGCTATGGCTCCACGACGGTTTGGCTCCCCAACAATGTGAAGCGCACATTCGAATGGGGTCCGAAAGCCCTCTTCGCCATTCCGCTGAACTGCAGCTACCAGATCTTCAACAGCTCCGGCCGCGAAAGCGCCCGCCTGTCGGTGACCAACGATGCACCGCTGACGATCAACCTCTACCACAACACGGATTTCGTCTTCGACAATCCCTTCACCTTCCCGGAGCGCGTTGGCAGCACCAAGCACTTCGAGGGCGAGGGCGAACATACGCCCGTGCATCGCGGCATGAATGTCGCCACGCTGAATGTGTGGGAGACGAACTTCGTCCACGACCTGACGAGCTTCAAGCTTTACGACCTCAACGAGCGCGGCAAGGGCTCGAAGAATGTCTCCTTCGTGCTCGCAGACGGCACGATGCATTCACACACGTCGGAAATTCCGACGGGCCGCTACAAGAAGGCGCATCGCCATGCGGCCGGTACGCACGTCCATGCGGTGAGCGGCGAAGGCTACACCCTGCTGTGGCACGAGGGCGATTCCGAATTCAAGGAATTCCCCTGGAAGCACGGCTTCATGTACACCCCGCCCTTCTGGATGTTCCACCAGCACTTCAACACCCATAACGAACCGGCGCGCTATCTGGCCTGCAGCCTCGGCAGCCGCAAGTATCCTTTCATCGCGCTGCGTCGACGCAGTGCGGAGGGTGGCGGCGCCATCTCCGTGCAGCAGGGCGGACGACAGATCGAATACGAGGATCAGGATCCGCGGATCCATCGCAAGTGGCTGGAGGCCATCGCCAAGACCGGCGTCGCCTCGTCCATGGGCGATCTCTTCAACGAGCCTGCGATCATGGCCATCCCTGAAGAGAAGCTGAAGGGCGTCATCCAGACGCCTCGCTCCATTGGCCCGGCGATCTGAACCACAGAACAAACAAATGCGGCGCGTCCCAAGCCGGGCGCGCCGTTTTTATTTGGCTGACGCCAGCTCCTTTCCGGAGCGCAGGGGCCTGTCGGGCCGGAATGGCGGCTCGACACTGATGGAGCCTCCGGTCACACGCGATACGCAGGCACAGATCTTGTTGCCCTGCGCATGCTGATGTTCGCTGAAGAAGACATCGCGGTGATCGATCTGGCCGTCGCAGGCAACCACGTCGATGGCGCAAAGGCCGCATTCGCCACGGCGGCAATCAGCCAACAGGGGCACGCCTGCAGCCTCCAGGGCATCAAGCATGCTGGTGCCGGCATCCACC
>CAISZN010000014.1 GCA_903889985.1 uncultured Hyphomicrobiales bacterium
ACGGCGAATTCGCGATCATCGACGATGAGCCTGAAGACGCCGCGCGCCAGTCACGCGTCCTTCGCCAACAGTTGGGTGGTCTTGCGCGTCAGGCGTCGCTCGATCCCGCCGATGGTCTCGAACTGTAGGGGGCAACGATGCGCGACCGGATGAACGTCTATTTTCCGCCTGCGATGTTGAAGGAGATCGCTGATCTGGCGGACCGCAAAGGCCTGTCGCGCTCGGCCATCGTCGAAGCCGCCGTCGCGTCGTTCTTGTCGCCTGATGGCACTGATCGACGTGAAGCTGCCTTCACCCGGCGTCTCGATCGACTGACGCGCCAGGTCCAGCGTCTTGAACGCAACGTCGGGATCTCGACAGAGACGTTGGCGCTATTCGTGAGGTTCTGGCTCACCATCACGCCGCCTCTGCCGAACGACGCGCAAGCGGCCGCCCAGATCAAAGGGCGAGAACGCTACGAAGGCTTCATCGAGGCGTTGGGCCGGAGGTTGCAAAAAGGGCAAAGCCTCATTCAGGAGATTCCCGAAGATGTCATCCGATATCCCAAGCAGGAAGACGGCAACGAGCCGGATTAAGGCTCATTGCCGATGTGTCACGTTCCTAGATGCCATTGCTTCATGGTACCAAACGCCAATGTTCATCAAGCCTGGACAGCAAAGTACTCTGGCGGGCTTTAACAATCGCAGAAGTCCACTCCTGATGCTGCAGGACTTGGGTTGTCAGCGGGAACGGTGACACGCCACCAACAGCAAAATAGGCGGATTTCTTGCGCTCAAAATCATAGTTGGAAGCGGCACTGTTTTTCTTTCGAGTCAGAAGGGCGAGATTTCCAATACAATGCACTATAGATTTGCGCTCGACCTCATCAGGAAACCATTTGATCCAATTGCTGGACGATTCAGGATTTTGCGGAAGAACATGCTCCACGGTCACCGTTGGGTAATCATAAGTGGCCCCCCCGCCGGACATTAAATCATCAAGGCGGAGAAGAATGATTGAACGTGCGCGCGCGGTCAGTGTTTCATAGATCGGCCCTGCGAGCTTCGTACGAACATCGGCCTGTTCAGACGGGCTCAACTGCAACGGTGAATCCTGGAGTTTCAAATCGACATTGGTCTCAATGGCTCGCGTCAGCTGCGAAAACCGCTCGATACGCTCGTTCACGCCCGCGCGCGTGATTAACAATGCATAGGCGAGACGCTCGAGATCTCTGAAAAACTCTCGCATTGACGCGGGCCTGCCACGATTTGCTACAGAATATGCCAATGCCGGCGGCATCCAATCCGAAAACTCCAAGCGGTTCAGCCATTTCAAGTGGCGATTGACCTCCCCCGCCAACTCGGTGCTCGTGTATGCCTCGTCCACAATCTCGCCGTATGTCCGGGCCATCGGCACGATCACCTGGTCGATGAGCTTCCGTGGGTCAAACGCCTTGCTAACGTGCTCCTGGAACTCTTTCAGTAGCGTGCCCTGCGGCTTGGCCTTCCGATAGATCATCCGAACATGACTGAAGAGTTCGCCGAACGCTTCGCGGCCAAGGTCTTCCTCTGCGGTTTCCCATTTTTGTGTGTAAGCATCCCGCTGCTCCTCCGGTATCAGACCAATGATCTCTGCTTTGAGGATGTCCGTTGCAGAGAGATCCAAACCACGGCTGTTCATTACCGAGAAAATTCGATAGGCGGAGTCAAGATCGGGCGTCGATACGACCACAAGGAAGCAACGTGTTACTATAAACTGTGCTAATCGCGTCCGCTCTGAATCGCTCATCGTCGCAATGCGGTCCTGGAAGAATCTTGCATTGTCCCTTAATCGACGTTGGCTGTCGGACAGATCATGTTCGATTTTCAGTAACTCGGCGAAGCCATCTGACCGCTGAACATATTGCTGAAAGAACTCGCGATCTCGAGGCCGCAGTAGAAGCCGGAAGTGATCCTGTGTGCCCAAAATCGGACGCCCCTCCTGATAAATCAGAAGGGTCAAATCGGATGCGTCCTTGGCCCCAACATTCGCGCGCAGAGCCGATAGCAAGAGTGTCAGTGTCGTCAGGCGCTGTTGACCATCAACGACATCAGCATCTGGCGCCGTATCGGCCTTAATGAGAACGATGCTGCCAAGGAAGTAGGGCGGCATCTCTGATACAGCCTCGCTGCGTCCGCGCATGAACCCGGTCAAATCATCGACTAGGTCAGTGACCTGATCGCGGGACCAAGCATAGGGGCGCTGATACCCCGGAATGCTGAACGCATACTCATTGCTGAAAATCTGGAAAATCTGCTTCTCGTGAGCCGTCAATGATGTCGCCACGCGCGCCCTGCCCCTTCTAGTCTGCTGCGGCTCCTGCGAAGCCAACTCCAAGCCCAATTTAGCGCGTCCCACCATCATTCGGGAGTGCTTCGGATCGGCGCATCGAAGGACCCGATTTTTGACCGACTCCGCCGTTCACCTGTGTTTCTACGCCAGAGCCCTACGCCCCTCATAGGCTTGTTGAAGCGCCCCAATTCCTGCCCTTTCTAATCATCCCCGTTGCCGAGCGCCTTCTGCGGTCGGCTCTGAACGGGGTCGATCGTGGCAGTTCATTCCTTCCAGTCCGAAGCGGTTTCGAGGGGCGCACGAATGCTGCGCACCGCGCTGGGGCCGGCGATCGCGGCCTTCCTCGAAGACCCAAGCATAGTCGAGGTGATGCTGAACCCCGACGGGCGGCTCTGGATCGACCGCTTGTCGAGCGGACTTGCCGATACGGGTGAGCGGCTATCGGCGGCCGATGGCGAACGGATCGTTCGACTGGTCGCCCACCATGTCGGCGCCGAAGTCCATGCCGGCGCGCCGCGCGTCTCCGCAGAGTTGCCGGAAACGGGAGAGCGTTTCGAAGGACTTCTTCCGCCGGTCGTCGCGGCCCCGGCGTTCGCGATCCGCAAACCTGCTGTCGCGGTCTTCACCCTCGAAAACTACGTCGCCGCCGG
>CAISZN010000015.1 GCA_903889985.1 uncultured Hyphomicrobiales bacterium
GCCTTCTGGCATGACCCATGGTGAAATGAGGAGCCCGCGCTGGATGCTGCCGATCACAGTGCCATCAGCAGGGGCAACATTATAGAGATAGTTTGCAGCCGTGAGGCCGCCACCTCCGGGCATATTCTGGATGGTGATTGTTGGATTTCCGAGTAGGTGCCGTCCGAGATGGCGCCCAAGCATTCGAGTATATGCATCGTAGCCAGATCCCGCAGCTGAGCCTACGACGATATTAATTCTCTTGCCGGCAAAGAAAGGCTCGTTCCCCTGTGCGAAGGCCTGCGACAGGACCAATCCAAAGCAGCCTGAAAGAAGAATGCGCTTCATGACTCGTTCCTCTTGATCATCATACTCCCGCGCAGTATCGGCTCCTCCACCGCGCTACGAATGCGTTCATCGAGCGGGCAGTCCTGCTGCCACTTGGATGCGACGAGGCGCGCACCAGAAATGTCGCCTGAGGCATCCGAGGACAACCAGAGCAGAGGATCGACCATGATTTGCGCGTCGAGCAGCTGGGCGCTGCCAGCGCGGGCGGCCGCACGGGTTGAAGGGGAGACGAAATCCGTATCTACGGCTCCACCGGGCAGTAGAGCATTCACAGTCACGCCGCTGCCAGCAAGGTCGCGGGCCCATATCATTGTCTGGATTTCGATGGCAGCCTTGCTGACGCCATAGGGAGATCCCTCAGGTCGATAGATTGTCGCGAGGCTTGTCGAAATGTTGATGATCCGTCCAAACCCGTGCTCGATCATGTGTCGCGCAGCGCAGTGAGCCATATGAAACGTACCCACGACGTTCGTCTGGATGAGTTGTCCCCACCTCAGTGGGTCGGCCTCCCAGAACTTGAGGGATGGATTGGCCGCGCCATGGGTCACAAAATTCGGCCCGCGTCCTGCATTATTGACCAGAATATCCAGCGTCCCAAATCGGTGCAGGCATGCGGCGACGCCCGCCCTGCAGCTTTCAAGATTGGCAATATCGACAACCTGCATCATGACTTCAGAAGAGGGCAGCGCTTTGATCTCCGTAAGAGACCTCAATGCATGTGCGTCGATATCCGCAAACATGACCCTGGCGCCTGCGCGCGCAGCTCCCATTGCCATGGCGAGGCCAAGACCTCTCGCGGCTCCTGTCACAAGAAAGACCTTTCCCGGGAGACTGGAAAGGTAGGCATTGCTTTCAGCTGTCATGCTCAGTCCGATTTGGTGGCGGCCTTAATCGTGTGCTCGGCCTTTTCGATGAGACTCTTGGGGAGCCCGAAGATCTTCTTCACGTGGCGATCGATTTCATCGCCAGTCACGGAATCAATCTCGAGCCGCATGGTCTCTGCGTCTTTCAGAAAGGCTGGGTCGCGAAGCGTCTTGTCAAATGCCTGCTGGAGGGCTTTCACCCGCTCGGGTGGTACCCCTGGCGCCACCATGAAGGGCCGCCCTAAAAGCTGGTGTCCGAAAATGACACCCATCGTGCTTCGATCGTCGGGAGAGGCGACGTAGTCGTACATGTTCGGGACATCAGGAATCTCGCGATGCCGTCTGTCTGATACCTGCATGACGACGTGGACATCCGGATTTGACGCCCAGCCAGGCCTTTCAAGCTTGAGACTGTCCCAACTCCAGCCTGCGATTCCATCGAGCTCTCCGCGCTCGACCGCCATCGTAATTTCCTTCGTGCCGGGATATCCGGTCACAACCTTGAACCTGGTTCCGAGGAACGCATTGTAGACGAATGGATTGAGACTCGATTGTGATCCCGCTCCAGATGCTCCCACGCTGACGGTTTTAGTCCGCGCGTCGAGAATGTCACGAATGCCAGACGCCTTCGTCATAACGGCGATGCTGACCTGCCGGTTCATAGAACCAATCCAGTTGAACTTCAGCGTGTCGAACTTGACGCCCTCACCGTTGCGCAAGGGCTCGAATGCGACCTCAGGTCCAAAGGTCGCCATCATCTTACCGTCGCGAGGTCCGACGTTGTAGGCTGAGTTAATCGCATTCATTGATCCGGCACCAGGCAGATTTTTTGGCTGGATCTGCGGCTTGCCCGGGATGAATTGACTCATGTGTCGGGCCAGGAGGCGCGCATACTGGTCATAGCCCCCGCCCGGCCCGTAACCGATCAACAGGGTGATGGTGCGATCTCGATAGAACTCCTCAACCGTTTCAGCCGACGCTGGACGACATGCAGCGCAGGCAGCCAGCATCATCAGCCACACGGATCTCATGAGATGCTCCCTCCTCCAGAATATCGATCCGGTAACCGGACACTCCCTTTATGCTGACTGTGCGACCAAAGCGACCTAGAGTGCTGTGTGAAACGAAATTGATCATTTCGAGATTTCGAATAATCTGGGGCCCGCCATCGTCTCCGGTAAAGAGAGACCGGGTGCAAGGGAGGAACTCGTGGATCGATTTGACGCCATGGCGACATTTGTAAGTGTTGCCAGAAATGGAAGCTTTTCGCGGGCCGCCAGCGAATTGAGCGTCTCTCCGGCAGTGACCACGAAACGTGTCCAACAGCTTGAGGCGCATCTCAAGGCGAGGTTGCTGGACCGCAACACCCGAATGCTCAGGCTAACGGGCGTTGGGCGTTCATACTTTGACTTCTGCACTCGAATTCTGAGTGAAGTGCAGGAACAGGAGCGCGACATCAGCCGTCTTCAGGATGAAGCATCCGGCGTCATCAAGGTGCTCTCGCCAATGTCGTTTGGGATCATGCAGATGGGCAAGGTCCTGGCGGGCTTCATGTCGACCTACCCCGGGATCCAGGTATCGCTGACAGTCGCCGATGCAAGCCGCCGCGTGCTGGATCCTATCGATTTTGATGCGGATGTCGCAATCCGGTTTTCCATGAAAAAATCAACGCCGCACGTGGCACGCAAACTGGGGACCCTGCGTTGGGTGACTTGCGCATCGCCTGCCTATCTCAAGACAATGGGCGCCCCCAGGCATCCTGACGATCTGAGCCGCCACCCTTGCCTTGTGACCAATACACGTTTCGCCGATGGACACTGGGAGTTCAGCGGTCCCGTGGGCCCTGTGAGGGTGCGTGTCAGCGGTCCGGTGACGCCCAGCAATGCGATCACCATGCGCTACATGGTGCTCGAGGGTGCGGGAATCGCCCTGCTTCCAAATTTCGCGGTGGCCGACGATCTGGCTCAGGGAAACCTCGTTCGCGTTCTGCCGGACTATAGCGTTCCTGACCTGCCGATCGCAGCGATCTATCCGCATCGAAAACTGCAACCCCGGAAAATAACGCTTTTCCTTGACTATACAGCGCGGATTTTGAAGGCCTCTTCATGGCATAGCCTGCAATAGGCGGCTCGCAAATTCTTTCCTAAAGCGAAATAGTCCATTTCGTACGATCTATGCGCGAAACGGCTACCTCACCCTAGGTTGCGCGAAACACGATATGGAGGATGTCATGCCCAAGGCCCTTACCGCCGAACAGGTCACGCAATACAATGACAATGGATTCCTGTTTCCGGTTGACGTCTTCACACCCGAGGAAGCAGCGGCGATCTATGAAAAGTACGCGGAGACGGAACGGCAGGCAGGCGAGGAGCTTCAAAAGCGCTTTCGCGTCAAGTCGCATCTGCCTTTTCCTTGGCTCTGCGACATCATCCGAAACGAGAAACTGGTCGATGCTGTAGCAGACATCATTGGGCCGAATGTCATGTGCTGGGGGTCTTCGTTCTTCTCGAAGAATGCTCACGATCCGCGCTTCATTTCCTGGCACACGGACACTTTCTACTACTCCTTCGATCCGGCTGAGACCCTCTCGGCCTGGGTGTCCTTCAACAACTCGACGAAGCTCGCAGGCTGTGTCCAGTATTTTCCTGGAACCCATAAACTTCCGCCGCCCGTGCATGAATTCAAGCCGGAGCCGAACAATTTCGCGGGCGCCGGCCAGACCGTGGTCGATGTCGACGAGTCAAAGGCCGTCTTTGCGGAGTTGAAGGCAGGACAAGCCGTCTTCCACCATGAAAGTGTGATCCACGGATCCGGCCCCAATCATGCCGATCATCCTCGTGTCGGCTTCGTAATTCACTATTGTGCACCGCATGTGCGCGAAACTCGCTTCGATGGGGTCACGGCCATGCTCGTTCGGGGGCGTGACACGCACGGGTATTGGAAGCCGGAGCCTACGCCGAAGCGGGACTTCGATCCCGATTGCATCCAGCATATGCTGGACATACGAGCCCTGTTCAAGGCAAAACAGGCCGAAAAGCTGCAGAATAACATTGGAACCTAGGAAATCTGGCCCTTGGGTCAATCATTATCCGCTAAGATGAGAAACTGCAGCTTTAAGTTGTGATCCATAATAAGAATGTAATCTATCTTTGGGACACTCAGGGAAATACAAAAACGCTCGATGACGATGAAGAGACCTTCATCCGGCAGGAATACGACGTCACTTTGAACAATCTCTCGACGGTAACCTGAATCGCAGAGTTGCTGTATCGGAAGGCGGAGAAAAGCGATGTGCGGCCTTCGAATGGATTCATGGAGATGCAAGCACCGAAATTCATGAGGTTAACGCGCTCATGAATTTCGGTCATGGCCCATCTCGTCTCTTTCGCGACGACGGTGAGATCAGTGGTCACTTAGGTTTTCAGCTATTGACGGGCAAACACCGATCAAAGCAGAGGCTTGCCACGCACATCCTCGGCCCGCTCGATGCGGATCAGAACCCCGATGCCCGTGTCTGCGCCGACATGAGTCGACTCACGCTCATTCAATCGCGCAAATATCGCATCATGTATCGATCCGCTGTCATGCAGCTCTGCGGTCCCATAAAAGCGAAGGATGCCTGATTCCAGCCGACCGTCCCGCTGTGCTTCCATGTTGCTGTAGACAACGATGACACGGCGATCGTGTTGAAGGTTTTCCAGAGCGGAGCGCTTCGACCTCTCCCAGTAGGCGAGGTGGTCGTCGTCGAAGACCATCATGCTACCCTTGGGGCTGATGTTCGGGCCCTTCGGGCCGTTCGTTCCAACCAGGCAGACATGGCCGTCATCCCACGCATTCTTGATGAGCGAACGGATTGCTTCATTGATCGCCATTTTCTGCACTCCCCTTCCCGGAATAGATCATGTCCTGTGCCTGGAAGCCGTAATGAGGATCGTCATAGACGCTGTACCGGCGCGAATTGGTGATATTATGGCTTAAGATGATGCTGTGTGTTGGACAGTCGTCTTCGCACAGATAGCAGACTTGGCAGTCCTCACCATAGACCACCCTCGCCTTGCCGCTGGCAGGGTTAAGGCGAATGACATCTGTCGGACAAGAAAGGACGCACAGGCCGCAGCCACTGCAGCTCTCGGCATTGATCGATATGGCGATCATGTCAGCTCGTTGCCTCCATCGTGTCTTTCCTGCTCATGATAACTCCGATGGCGCCGAGGCTTCGTGTTTCCGGCGGCGGCGGGAACCGCACGCCCTCCGTCGGGAACTTCTCCTTGTCGAAGCTCAGCCCTGATGCCGTCAGTGTGATGCCATGCAGGCAGAACCAAGCTGGATCGCTCTCCGGAAAATCCTCGCGATAGAACTGCTCTCGGCTTTCTTTCCGGTCGAGCGCTGCGCGATAAACGAGCCCGGCAGTTAGCGCCACATTTGCTGCTTCATGCAGTTTCACCAGATCGTGCAGGTCCTTGGCAGGACTGAGCTGCGCCGCCTCGGCGACCGCGTTTGCCGAAATGACCAATTCGTTCAGCCTTGTCTCGTTGAGGATCATGCTGTCTACGACGCTGCGCTCTAGCCAGGCGAGATCGTCGTGCAAGCGGTCAGCACTGTGGCCACCTTCAGCGCGCCCTAGTGGCGAAAACATCCTCTGGCGCAACTGCGCGAGGGTAGCCTCGGATGGAGGGATATGCTGTGAAACAAGCGCTTCGAGTGCAGCGGTCTCGCCCGCATGCCAGCCTGAGACCTTGGCAAAGGCGGTCGGCGAGCCGGCACTGGCATGTGTACCGGTCGCATCGTTCTTGGCGCAGGACCCAGCCGCAAGCAGGCCCGGCAGACTGCTGCGAGCCCCTAGGTCAATCTTGACTCCGCTACGGCCGCTAGCCCACATGCCCCAGGTCGGCTCGATTGGCAGCGGGTTCACACGCGCATCCGGGACGTGATCCGACATCAGGATCGAGCCGCCGCGATGCAGCTTGGCGAGATCCGTCCAGTAGCTGTCATCGACGTGGCGAAGATCCACGAAGACAGGCCCGCGTCCCTCGATGATTTCCTTGGCGAAGGCTGCGACAACATTCGACAATTCGCCCCGTTCCAACCGCACTGGATCATGCCGCTCCATGAAGCGGTCCCCGCGTGCATTGATCAGACGTGCCCCATGCGCCACGGCCACATTGTAGCTCGGAAAATCGAACGTCTTCAGAAGCACATTGAACGTACCGCCAAAGGTGAACTCCATGTCAACAAGGCGCGCGCCCGCTCGGAATGCCATTGCCACGCCATCGCCTGTGTCGTTATCGACACGATGCGTACCCTTCATGGCAATCATTCCAGTCGCCGCGATGGTGCGCTTGGCGCGGATCACGGTGAACTGGCCGCTATAGACGTTGAAGCCGACGGCGCCGATCACTCCTGCCCGACTTGGCCATTGGCCATCGGCGGTCAGAAGTTCGGTGATGCAGACGCGGTCGATGATCCGCACGCCGCGAGCCATGATTTGGCGGCGTAACTCGCGCATGGCTGCTTTCGGCTGGTACTGCATACCGCGCACGTTGATCATGCCACGGCTCGCAAAGCGCCGAATGGATCCATCCTCTGCTCTTGAGATTGGAACACCCCAGCGCTCGTAGTCCTTAACACGCGCACGCTGGCCTTCAAGCAGCTGGTAGGTCCAGCGCTGGTCGCACATATAGCTGCCGCGCGTGATGAACTCCTCCGCCCAGACGTCGAGATCATCGCTGTCGAGCGGACAGGTCGTGATGCCCCCGGACATGGTGGAAGCGCCGCTGCGGCTCACATAGGCCTTGTCGACAAGCGTCACTGATGCACCGAGATCAGCGGCCCGCAAGGCTGCCCAGCAACCCGCGAAACCGCCCCCGATAATGAGCACATCCGTGCTCATCATGTCGCCGTCGAGGCTTCCTGCCACGTTCATGCCAAACTCCCGCAGTCCGTTCACATCGACAGGCCGGTAGCCTGCACCATTTTTGCCCAACGAGTGATCTCGTCCTTAAAAAAGACCTGCGACTCGTCGAGCGAACGCGACACGAGCAGTGTTCCAAGGCTTGAAAACTTACTACGCACGTCTGCGTCATTGAGGGCTTCATTGATCGCGCTATTGAGACGCTCGAGGATTGGACGCGGCGTCGCCGATGGCGCGAAGAAGCCGACCCATGAACTTGCCAGGAAATCTGGAAAGCCAAGTTCCGCAAAAGTCGGGATCGCCGGAATTGCGGGGTCTCGTTCGCTGCTTGCAACTGCAAGGCCGCTGATCTCGCCACTTACAATAGAGGGTATGATCCCGGTCGTGGCAGTTGCGGCGAGCACATTCACGTCACCCGATAGAAGGCCCTGTTTGGCAGGGCTGCCACCCGGGAATGGGATGTGTTTCACATCATGCTTGGCCAGCACCTTGAAAAAATATTCAGCCGCAATGTGAGAGCCACTGCCGATGCCAGGCGTTCCTAGGAACACACGGCCTTCCTTCGCTTCGCGGACCGCGTCGGCCAGTGTCTTGATGTCTGACTTCGGATTGCTCGTCAGTGATTCCGGTGCCGTCACCGGCATGGCAATGGCTGTCAGCGCGTCGGCCTTGAAGCCCTTCTCCTTGTAGAGTGTCTCATTGATGGCGAGCCCGGTCGTCGTGACAAGAACCGTATATCCGTTGGCAGGCGAAACGCTGACCTGCCGACCTGCGGTATTACCGCCGGCGCCTTCCATGTTCTGGACCACAACCGTCTGCTTAAGACGTTCGGATAGCTTCTGGCCGATGATGCGGGCAACAGAGTCCGCATATCCGCCTGCCGCAAAGCCGACGAGCAGCGAGATTCGCTGATCTGGCCACGCATTCTGTGCGACTGCAGGAGATCCACCGCCAGCGACAGTTGCCACACCAAGCGCCAACAAGGATCGGCGATCAATCTTATGGTCCATTCTTCCCTCCCTTTAGGCGGTTGTTCCGCCGCATATTATTCGGCAACAACTTTGTTTTTCAGAGTGCCGATTCCTGTAATGTCGATGGCGATGTCGTCGCCCGGCTTCACATTGCGGGGTTTCTCGTCCGTCCCGAGCCAAACCACGTCGCCTGGATTCAGCGTGTTGTAGCGCGCAATCTCAACGATCACGTCGGCGGCATCGAAGAGCATGTCACCCGTGGGGAAGTCATGCACCACCTCGCCATTGAGACGAACGCACGTCCTCATGGCGCTGAAGTCAGGGTCCTGCACAATCCATGGGCCCATGGGCTTGAATGTGTCGCAGTTCTTGGCACGGATGTTTGTCTGGTCGGTAACCTGCCAGACGCGCTCGCTGATGTCGTTGCCAATCGTCCAGCCGAAGATGCTGGAGATTGCTTCGTCCTTGTTGACCTTGCGAACTTTGCGCCCGATGACGGCCACGAGCTCGGCCTCATACTGGAATTCTTCGCTGGAGTCAGAAGGCTTGACGATGTCTTCGCCATTCGCAATGAGCGCGCTGTTCGCACGATAGCCAACTCGCGGCCGGTCATAGAACACAGGCTTGCGGCCCGCGGCTTCGGCCATCTTCAGCACGTGGTTCTTGTAGTTCGATCCAATGGCATAGAATACCGGCGGGATGACGGGTACGAGGAGCTTCGCCTGCGAAAGCGGTACGCGGCTGCCATTCATGCGCCATTCGCCGAATGGCGAACCTTCAACGACTTCAACCTGATCCTCACGAACTTGCCCATAGGAAGGTCCGGTCTTTGTTTCCAGTCTGCACCATGTCGCCATGAGCGCACCTCCACTTATGTTGGTTAGCGATGCCGGATCAGACGCTCGTCTTCCACGGTTGTATCCTGGCCGCGCACAGGATCCGCGATCGCCTCTTCCAGGCTACGCGCGCCCTTCCACTCGGATGCGGGACGAGTGATGCCGTCACTCCCGATCTGGTCAAGGCCCCAATAGATCTCGAGCATATGCCCGTCAGGATCCTTGAACTCGACGGCAATCTGCACCCCTGCGCGCCGCCGACCATGAAAGACGATCTCGGCGTTGCATCGTTCGAGATGTTCACGCGCGCGAAATACCTCGTCGAGCGACGAGACCGCAAAGGCCATGTGATGCATCTCAGTCCGCGTCGAACTGTCAGGGAGCGTGCCGACTAGGGCGACCCCATGGTGATCTGCATTGAATCTCAGGAAGACCATCCCGCCGGGAACCATGTCTTCCTCATAAATGTCGGAAATCTTGAAGCCGAGTACTTCGGTATAGAAGCGGACCGAACGCGCAAGATCCCGGCAATTCAGGACCACGTGACCGATCTTGGTAATTGCAAAGGGTGTTCGACCCGAATTGCCGATAGCCAGAATTTTTTCGGCGATCTTGGACGCAGCCATTCCATCCTCCCAGTTATCTTATCTTCCAGCGAGATTTTTTCGCAATATCGCCATAAGCTTCAACATCATCTCGACTTCCACGGGGGACAGCCCGCGCAGCGCACGCGCATCCACCTGGAGTGCCTGTCCGGTCGCCCTGCCGCGCAAGGCCCTCCCTTGCGATGTAAGATGGACGCGAACCGCCCGTCGATCCGTCGGAGAGGGACATCGGATTACGAGCCCGAGGTCATGAAGCGAATTGACGAGCCCAACCATCGCCGCCGGTGTCACCTCCAGCCGTTTGGCCAGCTCGAACTGCGATAAGCCATCGTTTTCCCACAAGGCACGCAGGACAAACCACATGTTCAACGTGAGGCCGAATGGCTCAATCTTTGCCGAAAGGGCCTTGGCAAAACAGCGAAAGGTCTCGCGCAGCGCGGTGCCAACGTGTTGGTCTGCCGAAAAACGCGGAATGACATCCGACCCGAAATCCGAATGCCAGACTGTAGTTTCTGCTCGCGGGGTGGCCGCGGCGTGCTTGTGGCTCGATTTGCTCACATGCTCCTC
This sequence comes from uncultured Hyphomicrobiales bacterium, assembly GCA_903889985.1. Taxonomy (GTDB): domain Bacteria; phylum Pseudomonadota; class Alphaproteobacteria; order Rhizobiales; family Beijerinckiaceae; genus Terripilifer. The sequence goes on from CAISZN010000015.1 coordinate 10,081, forward strand.
CACGCAGCACGCTAAAATAGATTAAGCAGTTAATCAATTGATTTGGAGATGACAATCTCCGTTGGCCGCCGTGTTGAACCCTGATCGCCTTCAGCAGAGAGCGGTGGATCAAAAATGAACAGTGAATACAACAGTGCTTACCCGTCCGTCTTCCAGACTGGTGCCGAAGATTTTGCGCGGCCTTGAGATGACACGGCAGAAGGGGGCCGTACTTGATGTAAGCTTTTGGCGGATTTCCCATCATGCTTAAGGGAGGCCGTAGATCTATTGGACACTACCTGCTCTTCCGATTGTACCGGGAAGAAGACATTTCCTTTTAGGCTAACGGTCTCTTCGCCGGAAGAAGATCGTTCATCGAGAGGCTCGTTGTTGGCCATCACAACCCAACGAAGCATGGAGCTTCGACTTCATGCACGACCAGTTCAGCTTCCGACAAAAGATCCGGGCTCTTACCTTTGTAGACATATTCAGCCGCGAATACATTACCATCGAAGTGGGACAATGTCTGAAGGGCGAACATGTGGTCCAAGTTCTCAAAAGTCTCGGCGACATCGCGGGGCATTCAGATATCTGTTTGCAGAAAATGACTCCGAGTTCACGGGGCACCCAGTTGGCCTTTGGGCCCATCATCACGGAGTCCAAATCGACTTCTCATGGCTTGGGAAGGCAACCAGCACTGCTGTATCGCCCCCCACACGCACACGTTCGAGCACGGACCCCTTTCTAGGAATTGCATCAAAAGGTGAGACTTCGTCAAAGGAATCGCTCAAATCAGGACATTGCCATCGCTTTAGGAAGGCAGTGGAAAATTAGCCAGATAATCTGCGTAACTTGGTTCAACTTCAATCTCCAGTGCACCCGCAAATCGAACAAAACCGCAGTAGAAGCTAATCAGAAACAGTACATCGACGATGCGTTCCGAATCCAGATTTTGTTTCAGTATTTCAAATAACTCATCAGGAATACGACTTCCGAAATCCATCCATCGTGCAATAGAAAGCACCGTACGGCTGAGGAGATCCAGAGTGCTGGTTTTTCCCTGCGTCTCCAGCGCAATGGCAAGAATGTCATTGGGATTGAGCCCGCCATCAAGTGCAATCTTGACATGATGCGAATACTTATAAGGCGACCTGCAATATCGCAAGCTCGCGAAGCCGCAAGTCGAGACGACTTTGATAGCGAAGTTAGAGCCCTGAATCACGAGAAAGCCGCGCCACTTTCGGGCTGTGCAAGGTCTGGCGGTGCACGTTCATCCCGGTCCCAAATATGTCCTGGTATTCGGGTGAAAAATCGACCTTATCAAGCAGGTCAAAACGCGATACAGCTTACTCCATTTTTATAGAGTGCTTCACGATCTGCCATTTTCGGAAAGGGCTGCCAAGCTGCCCAGCCTGGCTTGGCGGGAAAAAGTACTTTTTCCCACTGGGTGGCGGCCTGACAAGTCTATGGCTTGTCGGGCACCCATGAGGAAAGCAAAATAGCCGAAGTTTAGGGAGGACAAGCCGCCATGGTGTCGAAGCCGCTGCGGGTTGCAATCATTGGCGCTGGTATGGGCGGGTTAGCATGTGCGGCCGCGCTTCACCGTATTGGCGCGCAAGTGACGATGTATGAGCAGGCCCGCATTTTTGCCCGCATTGGCGCAGGAATCCAGATGACGCCAAATGCTGTAAAAGCCCTGTTTGGCCCTGGCCTTATCCGCCGAAATGATGTGGGGATGCGTATCGATATAGGAGGAGGCCATGCTTTGCTTCCGCTCACTTGAGTAAGTTCAGACCTTGAAAGGATCGACAAAGAGCTGATCTATCGCCATGCGCTTCGGCACCAGCTGCTGCTTGAAGGCCGTATATTCCAGAGCATGGATGGTGGGCATGTTAACTTCCATCCCGTAGGGCAATGGATCATCGCCAACGATCTTCGCAAGCGCCCGGTAGCGTCTGTCGACGGCCGTGTCAGCCTCCCCGGAAGCAAGGCGTTTCAGCCAATCCTGCTTGGCTCTGTCAAAAGCGTCATAGAGCGAGCGCGCCACCCAAGGATGCTCAGAGAGCACGGAGTCCTTGACCACGATGGTCCCATGCATGGGATAAATGCCGGTACGGCGGTACCATTCGGCTTCCAGCTCTTCGGCATTGGGGAATAGATCTGGATAGCCTTGAGACTCGACCTGCGACCAGCCGCCGGTAGGGGCGCCCGCGCGACCTATTCCTGCATTGCCGTCAAATCCGGCAGCCAGGTCTCCGCACGTGATCATATCGACAAGGGAAACACCCTCGGGGGCATGAATGACATTATCTGGCAAGATCATTTGTGAGACGTGTTCCTCGTCATCGACGACCCACGTCACCTTGCTCGTATCAAGGCCAAACTCATCGATCAGGATGCCTCGCGTCCACACGCCAGTTGTTACCGAATAGGCACGTACGCCTACCATCTTGCCTTCGAGATCCTTTGGATGTTTGATCCCCGAATCTGGCCTCACGAGCAAGCCGCCATGATGGAACTTGCGGAAAATGAAAATGGGCAGGGCTACAAAGGGTGCCCCATAGGCCCGTGCGATGATATAGGTCGTGGGAGCGAGCTCGCAGACATCGAATTCAACTTGCCTTACCATGCGGCGGAACGCAGCAATCTGAGGCTGGACGCGAATGAATTCGGCATCCACGCCTTCAATCTCGATCGAGCCGTTCAGCAAAGCTGAGGTATGCGGATAATCCCCGACGGCGAGCGTGAGATGGATTTTCTTGGCCAAGGCGCTTCCCCTATTTTGAACTGATACTAATCAGGCTATCGCTTTGTGACCCAATAGGATCGAGGGCGTAGGATATAAGTTTTAGGTATAAACGAATTTAAGAACTGAGGCTGGAGACCGGGCATTGTCATGCGGGGCAATGTTCCCTCACTTCGGCAGCTTTGAGCATTTTTCGCAGTTGCGAAGCCGCAGAGCGTGACCCGCGCCGCCGAGGCAGTCAACCTGTCTCAACCTGCAGTCACCCAGCTCGTCGCCAACCTGGATGCGACCCTTGAAGTGGCGCTGTTTCGCCCGACGCCGACGGCACCTATTTGACTGACCGTGGAGAAATTTTCTTGATCAGAGTAGAGCGGATGCTGAATCATCTCGAGGATGCCCTCTGTGATCCTCTGATCGGGACACCCTTTGCCACTCACGAGCATGTGCGCTCCTTGCTGATCAAGATCGGCTCCCATCACGTACGCGCCCTTCTTGCAATTGCAGACAGCTCCTCTTTCGATGAGGCAGCACGTCAAACCGGGGTTTCCCAACCTTCATTGTAAAGGGCAGCGCGTGAGTTGGAGCGTATTGTCGAACGTCCCCTATACCACCGCACTGCCAGTGGCATGACTGTCACCGGGCCGGCATTTGAGTTAGCGCGACGGCTACGGATCGCCATGTGCGAGGCGGAATATGGCGTCGAAGAGGTCGAGGCAGCGCGTGGAATCTTTACAGAACGGTTAACAATCGGCGCCATTCCTTTTGCCGGAGTGTCTCTTCTGGCTTTGGCACTCAATGATCTCCTCGACGCCTATCCTCAGACCAAGGTTGAAATTAGGGATGGGCGTTATGAGCCCATGCTAGCCGAATTGCGTTCAGGCAAGATTGATATCCTGTATGGTGTCCTGCGCTGCCCACCTGAGATCGAGGATGTGACCGAAGTCGCTCTCTTTCGAGATCACTACAGGATTGTGGTACGCCGCGACTATCCACTGACAAGGCGCGGCCAATTGGATATCAAAGATCTCATCGAATATGATTGGATCTTGCCAGGAATAGGCAATCCACGCCGCCGTGTTATCAAACTACTCTTCGCAGATTCTGGGAGCCACCCCCGCGTTGCGATCGAGACCAGTTCGATTCCTGCGCATAAGGCCATTCTGGTCTCGAGCGAACGCATCACGGTGTTGACTAAGAGTGAGCTCAAGGACAGTCCCGACCAGTTGACCACCCTTCCATTCGAAAGTCTCGCTCCTCGTAGGCCTGAAGGCTACGCGATGCGCAAGGACTGGAAGCCCACTCTGATGCAGCAACGGTTTCTGAAAATGGCGAAATATCATACTGAAGCCTGGGTGGCAGCGGCAGACCACGGATCAGAACCGGTCTCATGGCCGACCAAGCCGATTACCTAAAACTTATGACCCCACCGTGGTTTCGATTGCGCCATCGGCCCGGCTTGTGGCGAATTAGACGAAATGAATGAAGCAGGGGGGCACGCATGACCAACGGACATAGGATCGATCGTCGCAACCTCACATTCGGGACTCTGGCGGCGGCAGCAGTAGCGGCGCTTCCTGCGCTGGCTGAGGAAAAGCTGAAGATCAAGATCGTCAATACTCAAGGCAACTCAACCATGACCCTCCAGGAGCTGATGCGCCGCAAGGGATATCTGCAGGAATTCGGGGTGGAGGCGCAGATTACCTATGTCTCCGACGGCTCCAAACTCATGGGCTCTTTGCTGAGCGGTGAAAACGATATCTGCATGTTTTCCGGCTTCGGGTAGGTCCTCACCGCCATCGAGAAAGGCGCCAGGCTCCGCATCGTTACGGGCGGGGTGCAAAAGCCCGAATACGCCTTCTACACCAAGCGTCCTGAAATTAGGTCCGTAAAGGATCTTGCCGGAAAGACGATTGCAACAGGTTCCATCGGTGCACTGTTGCATGCCATGTCCATTTCGCTGATGCGTAAATACGGCGTTGATATAAGCAGCGTACGCTTCGTCAATATCGGCAGCTCGGTAGATGTCTTCCGTGCTGTGGCCGCGGGGACAGTGGACGCTGGCATCGCTGAGATAGACGTCTAGGGTCAACAAGAAAAAAAGTTGGAGTTCATGTCGTTCAGGAAGGTGACCTGTGGAAGGAGCTGCCGAAATTCGCCTTTCAAGCCAATTACGCTTCTGAGCGTACCATCAACCAGAACCGCACCGCCATTGTCGGCAGGCTGGCCGCTTATGCCAAACTATATCGCTTTCTTCTGACACCGAGCTTTAAGGACGCTTTCATTGCGATTCAGACGGTGGCGCTAGGACGGGCGGATCCCAAAGCGGCAGAATGGCAGTGGCGCTCTTTCCGTGACACACAGATCTATGCCTCAGATATCGTCCTCTCGCCAGAGCGGGTGAAATGGATGCAGGATCTCAATGTGTCATTGGAGGTTCAGAAGCGGATACTCCCCTATGAGGAGGTTGTCGATCCATCCCTTGTACGCAATGCTTTAGAAAAGCTTTAGTCAGCAAATAGGAGCCCTATTCGGTTTACAACATCTCTATTGTTATCCACGTAAATCTTCGTCCTCTGGGAATCTTGGCTACGCTTTTGATAAGTACCTACTCATTCGTGAGGTCCAGTGGACGATTGCTCCCCCCATCACTTCGTATGCTGAGCGAGATTGTGGGAGCAGAAGAGCATCTTCGGCGAAGTCCTGTCTCATCAGCGCAAGGCCGCCGTATTTTGTGTCGCAAAGCAGCGGAGGCCTTTCATTCGCGATGGGCTTAAGTCGCTTGATAAGTTTCTGGTCTATGTCGCGTTTCAGAACCATTTCGGCGAGCGGACTTTTACGTCAGCGGTGCCGGCTGTCAGCAGAAGGGCAAGTCGGTCTGTCGTGGGCGTCACATGCCGATGAACAAGCTCGATGACCTGGCTCTCAAGATTGTGTAGGGCTTCCTAGGTCAGCCCGGCGTCTCACCACATTCCGGCATGCCCTGGTCGAGCGCAGCTCAAGACAGGATGAGGCAGTCGCTGCTCACATCGACAGGCTTGCTGCCGAGCTCAATCAGCTTAAGGAGAAGCTGGTCAGTCTCTACCGGGCCATCGAGGAGGATGTGATCGCTCTCGACGTTGACCAGAAAGTGCGCATCCAGGGCCAGAACGGGCAGCGGGACATCGTCCAGGCCTCTCAGACCGGATCGACCCGAAAGCAAACGCCCCATCCGGCATCACCACAGAATGGGTCCATGCCTTCTCGAACATGATGCGCGACACGCTCGATCGCGGGGACACGCTGGCCCGCAAGGCCCACCTCCGAGCGATCATATCCAGGGTGGGGTGGATGACGGAAGCGTCGTGATCATTGGAGAAAAAGCCCTCTCGCCAACGTCGTCGCCTGCAGGCAAAGCGATTTTAAACATGCTCGTGGTTTTATACGTGAATGGCGCGCCCGAAAGGATTCGAACCTCTGACCCCTAGATTCGTAGTCTAGTGCTCTATCCAGCTGAGCTACGGGCGCATTCTGCATACCGCCCTAAGGCAGTAGGGCCGGGTGGACCGGCGTGGAGGTCCGTTTAGCGGCTTCGGGAGGCCTTTGCAATAGGCTCTGTGCAGACTTTCGTCCCTGTCATCTCTATTTCGAGGCAAAGCATTGAAGTTTATGGAAGTTTTGGTTCCGTTAGACACCCCGAGGGTCACCCTTCCAGACCGGTGTCCCGATCGCCCGCAGGATTGAACTGACTCTTTTTCTCCACGGAAAAAGGTTGCGACCGGGTTCCGGCCGCAACCTGCCCGCATCAGGTGCGCTTGATTGCGAAGGAGTTCACATATTCCGCCGGTTTTGCAGGATCGAAGGGCTTACCCATGACCGAGAAGGTCTTGGTGGTTGTCGTTGGCGGGGTCAGGCCCATGTCTTTCATGACCCTGGCTGCATCTGTGGCAAGGAAGACCTGTTTGGCCACAGATGCATAGTCCACGTCACCCTTGAGCTGCCCCCAGCGCTTCATCTGGGTCATCATCCAAACCGCGAAGGATTCCCAGGGGAAGGGGTCAAAATCGATCCGCACCGGGTCCTTTTTCACATTCCCGAGGCCATCCGCATAGGTGCCTGACAGCACCTGATCCACCACCGTGACCGGAGCGTTGAGATAGGCTGCGGGAGCGATGGCCTCGGCAATTGTCTTCCGGTTCTCCGCCTTCGACGCATAGCCAGTCGCATCGACAATGGCGCGCAGCAGGGCAGCATAGGTGTTCGGAGCGCCGGTGATGAATTCCTTGCTGGCAGCAAAGGCGCAGCAGGGGTGCCCATCCCACATCTGCTTCGACAGGGAGTGAATGAAGCCCACTCCGTCGAATACCGCACGCTGTGCGACGTTGTCGGGCGCGAGGAAGCCGTCGATATTGTCGGCACGCAGATTGGCGACCATCTCCGGTGGCGGCACGGCACGCAGTTGAACGTCCGTATCAGGGTCGAGGCCATGCTCCGCAAGGAAATAGCGAAGCAGGTAATTGTGCATGGAATAGTCGAAGGGGATTGCGAACTTCATCCCCTTCCACTGCTTCGGGTCTGTCTTGTCCTTGTGCTTCATGGACAGGGTAATGGCCTGTCCATTGATGTTTTCGATGGCGGCGACAGCGAAGGGCATGGCCGTCGAGCCGAGCCCGAGGGAGATGGCCAAGGGCATGGCCGCGAGCATATGCGCTGCGTCATATTCCTTGTTGATGGTCTTGTCGCGGATGATTGCCCAGCCTGCGGCCTTGATCACTTCCACGTTGAGTCCGTGCTTCTTATAGAAGCCAAGCGGGTCTGCCATGATGATGGGGGTCGCGCAGGTGATTGGGATAAAGCCAACCTTCAGATCTGTCTTTTCCGGCGTGCCGGTCTGAGCAAAGACCTCTGTCGCCATGGAGATGGGAAAGAAAGAGGAGATTGCTGCAGCGATGGTCGAGGCGCCCACGCCCTGGAGGAGGGCGCGCCGATGCACAGGGTTTGGTGCAATGGCCTTCAGGACTGTCTGCTCGACGATGCGGCCATAGAGCTTCTCATCTTCGGGCGCACCATCAGAAACAGCGGTGCAGGCGCGTTCGTGCTCGCTCGGCGATGCATGCAGCCCGCAGCCGCAGCCGCCTGTCAGGCGCGATATGCGATCTGTCTTGCGATCCATGGTCATTGAGGTCTCCGTGATATCAGCCTGCAATCAGGCGGCGGAATGATGGGACAGGGCTTCTTCAAGGAAGGCGAGGCGATCCTGGCCGAAGAAGAATTCCTCGCCGTAGAGATAGGTGGGCGAGCCAATGACACCGGCCGCAATGGCATCCGCAGTATTGGCCTCATATATCTGCTGGACTTCGAGAGTTGCCGTTCGTTGCATTAGCTCTTTCCCCATCAGTCCGAGCTCATCTGCGAGCCCGGTCAGGACCTGCGGAGCCGAGATATCGAGATCCCGAGCCCACACGGCGCTGAGCAAGGATGAAGCAAGAGCCGTACCGTCCAGGCCCATCTGTTGTGCAGCAATGATCATGCAGGCGGCGGAATCTGCGTTGACGGGCCAGTGCTTAGGCTGCTCGCGCAGAGGCAGATCACGATGTCGTGCCCACCGCATCATGTCAGTCCGTCGCCATTTGAGGCGCGCTGCGGACTGGAGCGGTGGGGGCGTTGCCTCCACCGCTGCGAAGACCTTGCCGATATGAACCGGACGGTGGACGACCTCCACCCCATGGCGTTGAGCCAATGCACAAAGGGCACCCATGCCGAGATAGGCAAATCCCGACATGGGCGTGAAGAAATGCGTGATGTGCATCGTTGGTGATTTACGCAGCTGCCGCCAGCGGCATGCCGCTCTCGATGGGGAGAGCAGGATTGCGCGACCATTCGTTCCACGAGCCGAAATACATGCGCACATCCTTGATGCCTGCATTCTTCAGGGCAACGAGCGTGTTTGAGGCCCGTGCGCCCTTGAAGCAGTAGAGATAGACCGGCGTATCTGTCGAGATGCCGACGGTGGCGCATTCGGCAAGGATTTCCTCAGGCGACTTGAAGCGCGGGCCTTCTGCCGTGGGCTTCATCATGCGGTACCATTCCAGCCACCGCGCACCGGGGATGCGGCCCTTGCGCGGGCAGAAATCCTTGCCATAGGGGGACGAACTGTCTGCAATCCATTCATCAACATCCCGCACGTCAAGGATCGCAATCTGCGGCTTCTCAAGCGCGGCCAGCATGTCCTTCCAGTCGATCAGGACCGAAGCGCCAGCTGGATCGATGGGGAAGTCTGCGGGAACGGGCGTGGCTGCCTCCATTGATACGGGCATGTCCGCCTTCATCCATGCATCGATGCCGCCATGGAGCACCTTGGCTTTCGGGTAGCCCAGCATGCTCAGGAGGTAATAGCCACGGCAGGACTGGCCGAAGCCCGAGTTCATGGATTGCTCATAGACGACGGCCGTTTCCTTGCCGGAGAGACCGGCTGCACCAAAGGCCTTGGCGAAGGTCTCTTTCAGCTCGGCAATGCCTTCAGGAGTTGATGTGGCGAGATAGGTGAAGATCTCATGGATATTGACAGCGCCGGGAATATGCCCCGCCGCATAGGCGTCTGGATTGCGCGTGTCGATGATCACCACCGGCTCGCTTTTGCTCATCGCTTCAAGATCTTTCGCAGTCACCAGAACTTCACTCATGCTCCGCTCCTTGCACCAGGTTGAAGACGCGCCCCTCATGCAGCCATTTCGGCCAGCATTTTCCGTAGTTGCTTCGTGGCCGGTGTGACGATGCCAACGAAGTAGGCCTCTCGCATGCGCCGCTGCGCGCGGTGGCTCTTCAGATATCCTCGGGCGCCTGTATGCAGCATGGCCGCATGGGCCGCTGCCATGCAGGCTTCGCCTGCCTCAAGTCGCGTGCGCACGACCGTGCGCCAGAAGTCGTCGGATGTTTCATAAGGCATGCGTGCAGCTTGCTGCACGATGCCAGCCAGCCGCTCAAGCTCCGCGGCGAAGTCCTCCGGCTGCTGCGTCACCAGGAACTTGTTGACATGGCCCAGCGATGTCTTTGTGCGCATCATGATGTCGATGCAGTCACGCATGATGCCGATGGCCATGCCGGCCTGCAGCAGGACAAATCCGGCTCGGATCGTTTTCACGAATGTCATTGCCTGATGTGAGAGCACCAGGTCATCGGACACAAAGGCATGATTGAATTTGATGCCAAAAGTGCCGGTGCCATCCATCGCGAGGAATGGCTCGCAAGGCATTAGCTCGATTTGCGGATTGCTGCAGTCGGCGATGAACATCACCTTCTCGCCATCGCAGTCGCAGATCGTCCCGAACACATGGTCGGGCCCTAAATTGGAGACCCAGGGCAGCGAACCGCTCACCATGTAGCCGCCTTCGACGCGATGCGCCTTCAGGCGGAGCTTCTCGATTCCGAAGAAGCTCTTCATGGGATTGGAAAGGCCAGTACCACCAAGCAGACGTGCATCGGCAGCGCGGCCAAGCATATTGGCCTTCAGCGTCTCGTTCTCGGTATTCAGCAGGTACCAGACGAGCGTATCCTGGCACCACGCCATGAAACCTGTCGCGCCGCAGACTCCTGCCACATCCGACATGATGTTGATGGCTGGATTGAGATCCACGTCCTTGCCTTCCCCGACGTGGGTGGAGAAGGCCCCGAGTGAACCGATCTTGCGCAAGAATTCCGCCGGGTAATGTGTGCCGTGATCTATCCCGTCGACGAGCGGGGGCAGATCCGACGCGATCGTGTTGCGGATTTGCGTGCGCAATTCGCCAGTCGAAGGAGCTGCTGCAAGAAGAGCTGACACGGGGCATTCTCCCAATCTTAAATGGAACGGCCCGGAGCAACTCCGGGCCGTTTCAGTGCGTCACGCTGTAATTTCGAGTGCCACCGGTCGGGTGAAAGTGTTCGCCACCGGCGACCACTTCTTCACATGGGCGATGAGTGCAGTGATCTCCTCGGCGGAAATGCCGTCGCATTCCATGTCGACCTTGACCCGGACATCGGTAAAGCCAACCGGCTTATCGCTCATGTCTCCCGTGCCCCAGACACCAGTGATGTTGAGATCGCCCTCAAGGTCCAGTTCGAGCTTGCGCACCGTCCAGCCGCGATGGACCGCATTGGCGTGCAGGCCGACTGCCAGGCATGAGCCGAGAGCAGCAAGCGATGCTTCCGACGGATTGGGAGCGGTGTCGTCACCAAGCAGCCCCGGCGGTTCGTCGACAATATAGGGCGGCAGGTTGCGGATCATGTTGAGATGTCGGAAGCGCCCTTCCGCAATGGTCTTGCACTTGAGGGTCTTGATGACCTTGGGGTTTGCCTTGCCGGCGGCGATCAGGCTCTCAAGCCCCGCCTTGTCGATCGGCGTGAGGCATCCTGTCAGGACGACTTCAGCAGTTTCACTCATCAGCAGACCTCCGTTTCATGTGAGCGCCAAGATTTCCACTCTTGGCAGACAGACCGGTCTGTCCTATGCAGAAGGCATGCCATGGCGCCCTTGTTTGATCTGGCAGGGATTCTGCTAATGCCGTGTGGTGTGGTTGCCCGGCCCGTGGGCAGGTGCAGCCTTTCTGGACAGGCGCAGGGAATGGGATGGCGTCGAAGGACGATTTGGGACGCGCATGATGAGTGAGGGGCTGACCGTATTGCCGGAGACCACAATCGCGCAGGTGTCCGCGCGTGACCGGCTTGTCTTGGCTGCAGCGCGGCTCTTCTGCCGTTTCGGGATCAATGCGATCGGCGTCGATGCCGTCGTCATGGAAGCCGGCACCGCCAAGGCGACGCTCTACAAGGCCTTCGGTTCCAAGGAAAAGCTGGTTGAAGCTGTGCTGGAGCGCGAAGGGCGGCTCTGGCGTGACTGGTTCATCGCCGGGCTCGATGCGGGGGATGTCCCGGCAGTTGAACGACTTCGCAGAATCTTTCCCTTGCTTGAAGACTGGTTTGGTCAGGACCGCTTCTATGGTTGTCCCTTCATCAATGCCATCGGTGAGCACGACAAGGCCGACAATCGCCTTCGCGAGATCACCATGGAGCACAAGAAGACGGTGCTGGAGCGGATTGAAGACCTGGCTGCGCAGGCAGGCTCGCGCGACCCCGCAAGGCTTGCCCACAAAATAGGTCTCCTGATCGATGGAGCCATTGTCGTGGCGATGATCAGCCGTGACCCAGCCGTCGCGCGGCTCGCTGCCGAAACGGCAGAAGGCCTTCTACAACCGCTTGCGGCCTGATCAGCTCAATCCTGCAACAGCGAGTTTTTCGATCAGCGCGAGATCGGGCAGCTGATCATTCTGCCGCGCGTTCTGGAGTTCCTGCAGGATGCTCATCAGTGCTGCGCGCTTTTCCACATAGCCTGAAATCTGAAGGGCGATGCGAGCGCGCTCTTCATAGAGGCGCCAGCGTGCTGCCAGCACGGGCCCCTGTGGCGATTCGAGCCAGACCAGATCATCAGGAACGTCATAGATGGGAAGCGGGGAGTCCTTGGGGGCCACATTGGTATTCGCGCACAGAATACGTGCGAGATGTGCCACCATGGCATCGTAATCTTCTTGCATCGGCCTCATCCGAACCCGTCCAGCCATGATTGCAACACAGCCGTGACCCGTCGAGGCAGGTGATATCGCAAAACCAGGCAATTCGCATCCTTGGGTGGTCAGACCCGCTTGAAATTCGCAAAGGCGAGGCCGGTTCCGGTCAGGGCTTCCGTACGATAACCCGGCGTGTAGGAAACCCAATCCAGGTCGAAGTCTGGGCATGCGCCCGCCAGCACGACCCAGTTGCGGATCTCCGAACTGCCCGATTGCAACCGCTTCGGATCAAGATTGGCGAGCGCCTCGCGATCCTTGCGGCGGAGGGCGTCGATCACTGCGAGGTCGAGATCCTCCTCGGCGCAGAAGTGGCTCAGGCCACCAGATGCGAGGAAGCCGATCCGCTGATTGCCGGGGAAAGTCTCCACGAGGGCGCGGATTGCTACTCCCAATTTCAGGCAGCGCGCCGGGCTTGGCTGGTTGGGCGGGAAGAAGGTGTTCAGGAACACGGGCACGATGGGGATGGGCGCCTCGCGCATGTAGCGATGATGCATGAAGGAGAAGGCATGGCCCTCGCTCTGACCCTCCGGCAGGCCCTTCAATGCAGCCACGTCAAAATCCCGCGACATAAGTCCTTCGATGAGATGCAGGGCCAGCTTGGCATCGACAGGATAGTCGCGAGCCTCGCGCTTTTCCTGACGTCGGGCCTGCGCGCGTTTGTACCAATCGCTCGCGGGCACGTCCTTGCGAACGCCATTGTGAATTGTGCTGCCGTAATAGATGCCGATGGATGGCATCAGCAAGGCATTGAAGAGCTCCTGCTGGTCGTCGCCGCAGATGATCAGGGCATCGAGCCTCGCAGCATGAATGTCAGCCTTCAGTCGGTCCATTGCCCCATGAACGTCGTTGAAGCGCTTTTCGATCGCTTCGTCGGTGACAAGCTCCGCAGCATTTTCCGGCGCAGCCGCAAGCAGGTCCCCATATGTGCAGGGATTGCCTTTGCGGTCATAGAAACTGCCGTTGAGGTCGAATTGCCGGAATCCCCGCTGCCAGTCACGCAGCTCGCAGGTCAGCATCACGCTGTGGGATGAGGCAAAAGCGGCGACCAGTTGCGCCATGGGCAGTCTCCTCGATGGATCGTGCCTCAATCAAGTTCGGCAGCCCCTCGCCCGCATTGATCCGGCGCAAGAAGGCTTCGGGGCAACGGCCCGCCATGAGCGCAGGCCGTGATGCTCAGGATTTCGCAGGCTCCTCATGAACCTGGCGCAGGATGGGCGCAGCCGCGGGGGAAACCATGAAGTTGATCATCTGCCGCGCGAAGTAAGGCTGCTTTGAAACCTTCAGAACTGCGACACTGTTCGGGCATGCCTTGTTCAATGCGCCGGGCACCGGCCCGAGGAAGTCTGTCCCGGGTGCGCCAACCATGATGTTCGACTGTTGGATCCCCAGCTCGAAATCTCCCCGTGCGAGGTAGAAGGTGACCGGCCCCGTGCCCCCGCCGGTGAGCTGGATGCGTCCCTTCAGCGTCTCGGTCAGGCCAAGCTTCTCTATGGCTTCTGCGATGTTCTGGCCGCTGCAGCCGCGCGAATAGCCAATCGATTTCGCATTCAGCAGCGCCGCCTTGAAAGCCTCAACGGTACTGATGTTGGGCCTTGGTGATCCGGCGCGGACGGACACGCCGAGGGGCGCAAGTGTGAAGGGCGTGATGGTGTCGGTATAGACGAGCCCCTTGCGATCGAGCTCAGCCATGGCCTCAGGGCTGACCGAAACAAGGTCAGCAGGTCCTGCCGTCAAGCTCTTCTGGAGCTGAACCGGATCATCGATCACATTGACCTTGTTACCGGATATCCGTGCATAGTTTTCCGCGAGGGCTCGAACACCCGGCATCGCGCCCTGATTGCCAAGAAAGACGAGCTCCTGCGCTGACGACTGCCCGATCATGACCAGTGACCCACAGATGGCAGCCAGCACCAATGCTCTGCAGTGCATTCCTTCCTCCCTGCATTTTTTGTGAGGGAAGCCTAGCCGGATTGACATTGGATGACGAGGGCCGGTGGGATCAGCGCCCGGCCCTTGCCTTGTCAACGCGGGCGGAACTTCGGGACGCTGGCGGTTTCCGTCACGTCGTCGAAGAAAACCTCCACGGGCATTTCGCAGCGTACGTCGTCCGGTGGAATGCCGACGACGTTCGAGATCAGGCGCGGCCCTTCCTCCAGCTCGATCAGGGCGACCGCATAGGGGACGTCCTCTGCGAAGGCCGGATGATAGACGCGGTCATAGATCACGAAGCTGAAGACCTTGCCGCGGCCCGAGACCTGCTGCCAATGCATGTTGGGGGACAGGCAATTGGGGCAGGTGCGCGAGGGCGGAAACCAGTGATGGCTGCAATCGTCGCACTGGGGAATCTCGAGACGATGCTCGTGGGCGGCTTTCCAGTAGGGCTCCGATTCCGGTGCCGGACGGGGAACGGGTTTCATCGGCTTGTCCATCAGGCTCTCCCGAGAATGAGTGTCGAGTGGCAGACCTGATTGCCGCCATGCCCGGAGATCAGCGCAATCTCCGCATCCTTGACCTGTCGTTCGGTCGGATAGGTATGACGCAGCTGGCGCACACCTTCGACGATCTGCAGCACACCTTCCGCATGGGCTTCGGACAGCTGGCCCCCCGAGGTGTTGGTCGGCAGCACGCCGCCCATGCGCAGCGCGCCTGAGGCCACGAAGTCGCCACCCTCGCCCTTCTTGCAGAAGCCATAGTCCTCGAGCTGCGTGAGCACCATGTAGGTGAAGCAGTCATAGATCTGGGCGGTGTCGATGTCTTTCGGACCCAGTCCTGCCATTCCATAGGCGGTCTCGCCGCTTTGCTTGGCGGCGGTGACGACCATGTTGTCGTCCATCAGCCA
>CAISZN010000016.1 GCA_903889985.1 uncultured Hyphomicrobiales bacterium
TCTGATCGACCATGCCGGAGCAGGTATTGAGCAGTCGACCAGCAGGGGCCTCCTCCTCGCTCAACAGGACGTCCTCTGGCCTGATCGAGACCGTGACATGGGCGCCAGCCTGCAGCTGTGCCTCGGCGGAGACCTGAAGGTCGCCGATGGGGGTGCGCACCTGCCAGAGGCTGTGCTGGCTGTCGTAGCCCAGCACCGTGCCGTCGATGAAGTTCGACGTGCCGATGAAGTCGGCGACGAAGCGGTTGTGCGGACGGTCGTAAATCGTGCGCGGCGCGCCGATCTGGACCACCCGGCCCTCGTTCATGACCGCGATCTCGTGCGACAGCGCCAGCGCCTCGCCCTGATCGTGGGTCACATAGACGGTCGTCAGGCCGAGTTCACGCTGGATGCGCTTCAGCTCGAAGCGCATGCGGTCACGCAGCTTGGCGTCGAGGTTGGACAGCGGCTCATCGAGGAGCAGCAGTTCCGGCTCCATGACCAGCGCACGGGCAAGCGCGAGGCGCTGCTGCTGGCCGCCGGACAGCTTAGTTGCATCACGCTCTGCGAGATGGTCGAGGGCAACGGCGTGCAGCACGCTCATCACCTTGTCCTTGATCTGCGTCTTCGAGAGCTTGTTCTTGCGGACTTCCAGAGGGAAGGCCGCATTGGCGAAGACGGTCATGTGCGGCCAGATCGCGTAGGACTGGAACACCATGCCGAAGTTGCGCTTGTTGGGCGGCACAAAAATGTTGCGCGCGGAGGAATAGACCACCGTGCCATTCACTTCGATATCGCCCGAGGTCGGGCGCTCGAGGCCCGCGATGGAGCGCAGCGTCGTCGTCTTGCCGCAGCCCGAAGGCCCGAGCAGGGTGAAGAACATGCCCTTGGGAACTTCGAACGTGACGTTCTGGGCTGCCTTCACGGCGGGACCCTTCTGGGTCTTGTATTCGGTGTTCAGTAGCCTGACGCTGAGCACGGTTGCCTCCCTCTGAAACTTTCTAGACTTCTTTGACGCCGAACCGGCGGCCAATGACTTGAGCGATCATGACAAACGTAAAGAGTGCAACGATCATCATCACGCCAAGCGCCGAAAGTTCAACATACTGGCCATTCTGCCAGAGTTCCCAAATGACGACCGACACCACTTCCGTGCCGGGGCTGTAGAGCAGGATGGAGCTCGACAGCTCGCGCACGGAAACAATGACGATATAGATCCAGCCGGCCAGCAGGCCGGGCTTGAGCAGCGGCAGAACGACGCGGCGGAAGGTCATCAACCAGCCCGCGCCACTCATCGCGGCAGATTCTTCCAGCTCCTTGTGCAGCTGAACCATGGAGGTCGTGTTGTAGCGCATGCCATAGGGCATGAAGCGCGTCACATAGGCGATCAGCATGATCCAGATGGTGCCGTAGATCCCGCCGCCGACGGTCAGGTAGCAGACCATGATGGCAAGGCCCATCACCAGACCCGGCAGGACCAGCGGGATGGAGGCCAGACTGTCGAGTACCCAGCGGCCGGGGATCTTCGTGCGCTGGATCACCCAGCAGACGACGGCCGTCAGCAGCATGACGATCGTCGCGCTGCTGATGGACAGGCTGAAGCTGTTCCAGACCGCCGTGCCGACGTTGGGATAGCTGAGCACAGTTTCATAGGAGCGCAGCGAGACGTTCTTCAAAGCCGCCCAGCTCGGCACGCTGTAATAGCGCTGCAGCGAGGACCACAGGAGCACGAGGAAAGGCAGGCCCACGACCATGAGGGCATAGACGAAGAAAAAGCCGCCGGTGAGCCAGCGCCAGCGGCCAATGTCCATCATGCGAGGGCGGAAGCCCTTGCCGGTGACGGTCGAATATTTTCCGGTCTGGGAGGTCAGCTTCGACTGCCACCAGATGCCGCCCGAGGTGATGATGAGCAGGGTCAGCGCATAGGCGGAGGCCAGCCCGATGTTGCTCGGATACTGGTGGATCGCGTCATAGATCGAGGAGGTGAAGACCTGGATGCCGACCGGGAGGCCAAGCAGAGCCGGGGTCTCGAAGCTCTCGATCGAGCGCACGAAGAGGATCAGGAAGGAGGCCGCAATCGCCGGGGCGCCCAGCGCCAGCGTCACGCGCTTGGCAACCTGAAAGACAGACGCGCCACTCATGAGCGCGGATTCCTCAAGGGACGGATCCATGGAGCGGAAGGCTGCCGTCATCAATAGGAAGGCGATCGGCGCGTAATGGATCCCATCAACCCAGATCATGCCGCTGATGGAATAGACATCGATCAGGATCGCGTCCGTATCGAAGATCTTCTGGAAGACGAGGTTGACGATCCCGATCTTCGGGCTGCCCAGCATGATCCACGAGACCACGAACAGAATGCCGGGGATGATCAGCGGCACGATGGACAGGGCATACATGAGCGACTTGAACGGCGTGTTCGTGCGCTCGGTGATCCATGCGAGCAGTGTGCCGAGAACGAGGGCGAAGACGGCCGTCCCGGCAGCGAACTCAAGGGAGTTCGTGAACAGCTGAACGGTCTCGGGGCCCGTGTAGGCATCAACATAGTTGCCAAGGGTGAAGACAGCCGGCGTTGAGGCCGTCTGCGGTGTCATGAAGCTCTGGTAGATGAGGAACACGAGCGGAACGAGCGCGAGCCAGGCCACGACGAGGGTTACCCCGCCGATGACAAGCCACTTCGGGTCAGAGCGCCACCCACTGGCCTCCGTTACCCTGCCTGCTGTTCCAATCTGCTCAACAACTGCCAAACAATCCTCCCGATCCGCGAATCCTGCACCCAGGGGCCAGGCTTGTCACCCGGCCACTGGGCTCCTCACTCACCCTTCGCGTGGTCGTGAGCGTGTGAGTGGTGATGACCATGGTCATGGGAATGGCCGTGCCCGTGGTGGTGATGGCCATGCTCGTGGCCTGCGTCCATCTCGACGTGATGGATGCGCTCCTTGGAGCGCGGTCCGCGCGGGTCCTCACTGAACACCAGCGACTTGATGGTCACCGGCACGGTGTAGGAGGGAATGCGCACCTTGCCGAGATCGATATAGTCGAAGTCCATCAGCATCACGCCGTCGATCACGAGGATCTCGCTCAGGATCTTGCAGTCCTCGCGCAGCACGGCGCCCAGCGTCTGGGCGATGTCGCCGTCGAGCATGATGTAGATCGGCTTCTTCGCCTCGATATGATCCGCCATGGCCATGGCAATGCCCTTGGCCAGCGCGAAGATGCGGTCGAAGGCGGGCATGCCCTTCCAGTGGAAGGCGAGCGCGATGTCGATGTTGGAATCCTCGACCTCGAAGGCCTTGCGATGGGAGATGATGGCCTTGCCCACGGCCTCGCTGTCGATCTCCTCCTCGAACTCGATCGGGGGCTGGATGACCTGCAGGTTGCGGCGGGGCAGAAGGGCGCCCGGATTCGAGATGTAGCTCGTGTTGCCCGACAGCTGGACGCTGTATTCGGAGGCACCGAGCGCAGTGGCGCGGATGCATTCGCGCGCGGGCAGCATGGGCCAGGGGAAACGGCCCTGGTCGATCTTGCGGCGCAGGGCGCTGCCGACCCGCTTGCCCATGTCACCGAAATCGCGCGGCTCGCGGTCATAAACATATTCGGCGACACCGCCGGAGAACATGATGCCGCCCAGATCACCGAAATCCTGGATCGGATCGGTCAGGTAGAGATGCTCGACATCATGAGGCATGGGCCGCGCGGTGAGGGCCGAGATCACCGTCTCGGCCATGCCGTCGGCCACCTTGTCGAGCTGCTCGGAGGTGACCTGATCCCCGAGACTCCAGTCGAAGCCTGCGCGCTTGGCGTGGTGCTTGCCGGCCGGATCGAGGCGGGTGATGCGGAAATCCTTGTCGACCACCATGAGGCGGCCGCCCACATGGAAGGCCGCGGTGGTGATGCACTGGCCCTTCTGGAGCAGGCCAAGCTTGGTGGTGCCGCCACCGATGTCGATGTTCAGCACCCGCTTGCCAAGGTCGAGCGAGGCCTGCGCCGCGCCGGAGCCATAGGCGGCCAGCATGGATTCCATGTGATGGCCTGCGGTGGCGCAAACGAAGTCGCCCCCCTGCTCCGACAGCATGGCGGAAATGCCCTGGGCATTCTCGCGGCGCAGGGCCTCACCGGTGAGAATCACGGCGCCGGCGTCAATGTCGCCAGGCTCCAGGCCGGCTGCGTCATAGGCGTCCTGCACGATCTTGCGCAGGGCCACGTCGTCAATGCGCGTCTCGCTCGAATAGGGCGTCAGCGACACCGGCGACAGGAAGAGCGTATCGCGGGAGACAACGTAGTAGCGGCTCGTCAGCTCTTCCGCGAGGCGGCGCAGGTGGATCTTCGAGAAGATGATCTGCGTGCCGGAGGAGCCAATGTCGATGCCGACGCTCTTGAGCGTCACATTGTCCTGGATCCAGAGGGGATTTTCCTCCAGGGGCCCATCGCTGTCGAATTCGTCGTGGTCGTGGTCAGCATCGCCTGCATGAACGTGAGCCCAGCCCTGGCCCATGGTGTGATCGTTCATGTTGTGGCCCTGAGCCTTGTTCTCGACCTCGTCCGAACCTGCCATCTAATCCTCGCTCCAGACCCGCCCCTCACGGCTTGCCAGTCCTGGCCTGCCGGAACAGCGTGTCGCATGTCATGTCTGGCAGAACGGATGCCTCCGCTCGCCTCAATCTGTCCCGGCTGACCCGGTCTTGTGGCTGGGCTGGGCGCTCGCCGGCGCCGCTGGCCCGTGCCATTTGCCGCACTACCCCATTCGACAAAGGTAGTGGTCTGGCAGCCCACTGCGAATCGCCCAATGAGGCCCTTGAGTCAACTGGATTGTACCGAATGGCGGGCGTCAGCGAGGGCGAAAGTCTGCTGCACTGCACTCTGCCTGCGGGATTGGTTCGTTTTCGTTCACCTGCAAACGGTCCGGTTGCACAAGCCATGGTCATTGCTGGCCCGAATACACCTGTCCCACGACGCAGGCTTGCGCTCCGGGTGCACGGCCTTTAATCCGGGGGCGAAAGCCGCGGCGCATTCAGCGCCGCCACGCCCGCGAGGAGATTGCGATGCCGCACGAGAAGCAGGAAGGCGTTCACTGGCACGAGCCAGCTGGAACCAAGAAGGCCGGCTTCGGCGAGTTCAAGAAGCAGCCGACCCCCTATGACGCCTGGATGGAGTCCGAGGGTATTCCGGTCTTCCGCGGCATCGGCATCAGCAAGGTGCAGAACCTCCCCCTCTTCCCGTGGAAGCGGACGGGCGGCAAGGGACACTTCATCCAGCTTTACGGCACCGAAACGAAATGGGGCTGCTATGTGGTCGAGGTGCCGCCGGGCGGCGCCCTGAACCCGGAAAAGCACATGTACGAGGAGATCTACCTCGTCGTGGAAGGCCGCGGCTCAACGGAAGTGTGGGTCGAGGGCCAGTCCAAGAAGCATGTCTTCGAATGGCAGAAGGGCTCGATGTTCTCGATCCCGATGAACACCATGCACCGCATCGTCAATGCCACCTCGGGCGGCGCCCTGCTGCTCGCCGGCACGACCGCGCCGGTTGTCCTCAACGCGCTGCAGAACACGCGCGCCGTCTTCGACAATCCCTTTGTCTTCGACGACCGCTTTTCGGGCACCGAGGACTTCTTCAAGGCCAAGGACGACATCGAGCCGGATCCTGTGCGCGGCCTTGCCATGCGCAAGACCAACTTCATCCCCGACGTCATCAATTGCGAACTGCCGCTCGATAACCGCCGCTCGGTGGGCTATCGCCGCGTCGAGCCGTTCATGACCAACAACAGCTTCTATTACTGGATCGCCCAGCATGAGAATGGCCGCTATTCCAAGGCCCATGCTCATACCTCGGCGGCCGTGCTCGTCTGCCTGAAGGGCAAGGGCTACACCTATTCATGGCCGGAGCACTGCGGTGAGACGCCCTGGAAGGACGGCTTCGCGGATCAGGTCAATCGCCTCGACTACGAGCCCGTCGGCCTTGTGACGGCAGCTCCCGGTGGCGCGCGCTGGTATCACCAGCACTTCAGCGTGTCGAAGGATGACTTCCGCCTGAGCGCGTGGTTTGGCCCCCACAACCCGGGCCGCGACCCGGGCGCACCGGGGCAGAAGCATACGGACTACACGGCCATCGACGTGAACCAGGGCGGCACGGCCATCCCCTACTGGATGGAAGACCCCTATATCCGCGAAGAATATGAGGCGACCCTGAAGAAGAACGGCGTCAACTGCCGCATGGACCCGAAGTGGTACGAAAAGCCGGCGGATGCAGACACCCGCAAGGATGTGGTCTGAGACCTTCCGCAGCATTTGATCAGAGCCCGCCGGTCACCCCGGCGGGCTTTTTGATTCAGCCCGCAAATGCCGCTTCAAGTCGCGCGATGTCGGGCTTGCCCATCTGCATCAGCGCGCCAAAGGCTCGCCCCTTCGCCGCACCGTCGCTGCCCGACATCATGTCACGCAGGCGCGAAGGCACGATCTGCCACGACAGGCCGAAGCGGTCCTTCAGCCAGCAACAGCGCGACTCCTTGCCACCCTCAGAGGTGAGCGCGCTCCAAAGGCGGTCGACCTCGGCCTGATCCCCGCAGGAAACCACCAGCGATACGGCTTCACTCAAGGCAAAGATCGGCCCGCCATTGAGCGCCATATAATTCGCACCATCGAGCTCAAACGACACCGACATCGCTGTGCCTGCAGGCAATGGCGCACCCTCGCCATAGCGCGAGAGGCTCGTGATGCGGGAATTGGGAATGAGCGACACATAGAAGGTCACTGCTTCCTCAGCCTGACGATCGAACCACAGGCAGGTCGTGACGCGCTGGGTGTTTGCCAATGATGTCTCCTATTGAGCGACCAATGCCGACGAGGAATGCTGTTCGGCGAGCCTTGCGAGATTGGCTAGGCCCGCATCAAAGTCCTTGCCCACCATCTTGTCGCAATCGATGAAGACCGACATGACCTTGCCCATGAAGGGCTGACGCCCGCTCATAGTCCAGGTCACTTCCGTCTCAGTGCCCAGTGGCTTCAGCGTCATGTCGATCCGGTTGTCGCAGGCAAAGGGCTTGGTCATGATGAGGCGCAGGCCCACGCATTCATTTGGGACGCCGTCGACGATCAGGATGTGACCGGTTCCTGATTTCGGACCGGCAAAATCAAAGCGCGCACCCGGACCCTGTTCCGCACCGCTGTAGGTTGCTGTGCCCGACGTCTCGCGCAGGGCATAGGGATTCCATTCATTCATGCGGCGCAGATCATTGATATGCGGGAAAAGAACGTCCGCGCTTGCCGCAATTCGTCGACTCCGAGAGGTCGAGAAATCATCGGGCTGGCGTGACGCCAGCCATGCAATGAGTGCAATGGCAGCCACGATGGCCAGAAGGAGATAGGCGAGAATGGTCAGCATGCTTGCGCCTCCCGTTTGGCGATTATTTCAACGACAGGGCGAGTTCATCGAGCTGGTCTGCGGCTTTGCCCCAGCCTTCGTGAAAGCCCATTTTTTCATGCTGCTCACGGTCTTCTGCAGACCAATGATGGCAGACCGCCACATAGTCAGTGCCACCACCTGGCGCATCCGCAAATGTCACGACAGCCGTCATGAAAGGCTTTTGTGAAGGCTCCCAGGCCTTCACATAGGCATCGGTGAAGACAAGGCGTTCACCGGGCACGACTTCAAGATAGACGCCGTAATTGGGGAATTCCTCGCCATTGGGACCACTCATGGTGATTTCGCTGGAACCACCCGAACGCAGGTCGAGGACCGCTTTGGACACGCGCCATGGTTTGGGACAGAACCACTGCATCAATAGTTCCGGCTCGCTCCAGCAGCGCCACAGCGCTGCACGGTGTGCCTTCAGGCGGCGGCGCAGGACGAGTTCATGGGCTGACATTGGTTTCCTCCACTTTTGGTTCACACGCAAACAATCCTGCGACGTAGCGGTACAAGTGATTGACGCAGTCAACGGCAATGGCGCGGTCGCCTGTTGCCTTGGCCAGAATGAAGGCGCCCTGCAGCACGGCCTGCGTGTGCAGCGCGAGGCTGCGCGCGGTCCAATCAGCCTTGGGCTGATGTATGGCCATGGCTTGCGCGATATCGGCCTCGACCCGGGCCGCGTGCTCGGTGATGGAGCGTGCGCAGGCATCGCGGATGGCCGGATGACTGTCATAGGTCTCCTGCACCATGGTGCCGGCAAGACAGGTGAACTGGGGCACCGGCCCCTGAATGATCGCCCTGCGGAATGCGATGTAGCCCAGCACCCGATCCACCGGATCCGCATGGGTGTGGTAGCCGGCTGCGGCGAAGAAGCCCCCGGTCAGGGTGGACCAATAGTCGGCCGCTGCCACCGCAAGGTCGTCCTTGCTCTTGAAATGATGGAAGAAGGCCCCCTTCGTCACCCCGGCCGCGGCGCACAGGTCGTCCACGCTGGTCGCCGAAAAGCCCTTCTCCCGGATGATCCGCAGGGCGGCATCCAGCAGCTTGGTCCGGGCACTGGGACGGGGTGGCTTCAGAGACGTCATGATAAAACATACCAACTGGTTGGTATGTGTCAATTGGATTGCCTACCGAAGCGGATGTGCCATAATCATGCGCATGAAGAATGCGCAGAGAAAATCCGTGAACCTGTCACTGGACGCTGAAGTCGTCCAAGGCGCACGCACCCTTGGCCTCAACCTGTCGCGCATTGCGGAAGGGGCGATCCGCACAGCTATCGCTGAAGAAACCGCCCGTAGCTGGGCCGCCGAACATGAAACGGCAATCGAGGCCTACAACCGCGATCTGGAAAGGCAGGGGACCTTCGGGGCCGGGCTACCGGGGTGGTGGAACGCTGGAAATGGCCCAGTTTGACGTCTATCCCGCCAGTTTTGCGGGAGATCCGACTGTTCCCTACATGGTCAGCTTGCAAAGCGACCTGCTGGCCCCGATCCAGATTGCTGTAGTCGCGCCCCTTCGCAGCCCTGACCATGCCCCCTCCCTCGGCAAATTGACCCCTGCCGTGACAGTGCTGGGCAAGCCCTATGTCCTGATGGCCACGGAGCTCGTCAGCCTGGCGCGCCGGCGCCTCGGCCCACCGGTCGCCAATATCGCGGCGGATCGGGACCGGATCATCGCTGCCCTCGACTTCCTTTTCACGGGGATCTGACAGACGGGTTGCGTTACAGCCGCGCAAGGGACAAAAGACGCTGGCAGGAACGCTCAGGAGACAAGAGACATGACCGAAGAAGCCGTTGGCGGACGCATTTTCTTTTCCAACGTGCGGCGCAGCCTGGAAGAAGAAGACGAGATCCGTCTGGTATCGGTCGGCGTCGACATCGGCTCCTCGACCTCCCACCTCGTCTTCTCCCGCCTTGTGCTGGAACGTCTCGACAATCGCTACATCGTGTCGTCGCGCGAGATCGTGCATGAATCCGACGTACTGCTGACGCCCTATGCGGATGACATGACGATTGACGCCACGGCGCTCGGCAAGTTCATCAACAAGCAATATGAGATCGCCCAGCTCGACCCGGCGGCCATCGACACGGGCGCGCTGATCCTGACGGGCGTCGCCGTGCGCCGCTCGAATGCCCGCGCCATCGGCGAGCTCTTCGCCGCCCAGACCGGCAAGTTCGTCTCCGTTTCCGCCGGTGACGGCCTTGAGACCACGCTGGCCGCTTTTGGCTCGGGAGCCGCGGCCCGCTCGATCCGCGAAAACCTGCGCGTGATGAACATCGACATCGGTGGCGGCACCTCCAAGGTCGCAGTGTGCGAACAGGGCGAACTGGCTGACATGACGGCGGTCGATGTCGGCGCGCGTATTCTCGCCTTCGACAAGGACGGCAAGGTCACCCGCATCGAGGAAGCTGCCCGTCGCTTTGCCGCAGAAGTTGGCCTCGCCATCGAGATCGGCCAGGTGCCGGATGCAACAGGCCTCGAGCGCATGATCGCGCGCATGGCCGACCGCCTGTTCGAAGCCATCTCCGCGCCCAAGCTCAGCGCTGAAACTGCCTCGCTGCTGCGCCTCGAGCCGCTGCGCAACGAAAAGGCGCCGGACGTGATCACCTTCTCGGGTGGCGTGTCGGAATATATCTACAACCGCCAGGAAGCTGCCTTCGGCGATCTCGGCCCGCGCATCGCCGCTGCCATCAAGCAGCGCGTCGATGCCTGGGGTCCGCGCATCGCGCGTCCGGACGAGGGCATCCGCGCCACCGTGGTGGGCGCCTCGCAGTACACGATCCAGGTCAGCGGCAGCACGGTCTTCATCTCGCCGCTGGACATTCTGCCCCTGCGCAATGTGCCGGTCATCACGCCCGACCTGCCCGTCTCGGACGAGGTGCTCGACGTCGCAGCCATTGCCGCTGCCGTGAAGACGGCTCTGCGCCGTCTCGATCTGCACGAGGGTGAGCAGTCCGTGGCGCTCTGCTATCGCTGGGATGGCTCGGCCACCTTCCGCCGCCTCGATGATTTCGTGAAGGGTGTCTCGCAGGGCCTCTCCGCCCAGCTCGGCAACGGCTTCCCGCTGATCCTCGTGGGCGATGGCGACATTGGTGGCCTCGTGGGCATCCATGCGCTTGAAGAAGCCAAGCTGACGAACCCCATCGTCTCCATCGACGGGATCAACCTGAAGGAATTCGACTTCATCGACATCGGCGCCATGCTCGAGACCTCGGGGGCGGTTCCGGTCGTCATCAAGTCGCTGGTCTTCCCGACGACCTCGGCACTCGGCAAGGTCGAGGCGGCGAAGATCTGATCCATGTCCTGGGGCTCGGAAACATCAACGGCAGGCGCCCCCCGTGCGGGGACGCTCTACCCTTTCATCGAGCCTCATGAGCGCGGCCACCTCGACGTGGGAGATGGCCATCGCATCTATTGGGAGGCCTGCGGCAATCCGAACGGGAAGCCGGCAGTCTTCCTGCATGGAGGCCCCGGCGGGGGATGCAATTCGGATCACCGCCGCCTGTTCGATCCGCAGAAATACAGGATTGTGCTCTTCGACCAGCGCGGATGCGGGCGCTCGCTTCCCAATGCTAGCCTGGATGCCAATACGACGCCCCATCTTGTCGAGGACATCGAGCGCCTGCGCGCCTTCCTCAAGATCGAGCGCTGGCAGGTGATGGGCGGCTCCTGGGGCGCGACACTCGCCCTGCTCTATGCTCAGGCCCATCCCGAGCGGGTCACTGAACTCGTCCTGCGGGGCATCTTTGCCGGACGGGCCAAGGAAATCGCCTGGCTCTACCAGTTCGGGGCCTCGGAACTGTTTCCGGAGGCCTGGATGCGTTTCATCGGGCCGATCCCGGAAGCTGAGCGCAGCGACCTGCTGCATGCCTATCACCGCCGCCTGACGAGCGATGACGAGATGGTCCGGGTGAATGCCGCACGCAGCTGGTGCGCCTGGGAAGCCTCGGTCATGACGCTGCTGCCGCGCACCACATCCTATACGGCCAATGACGAGAGCCTGCTCGCCCTGGCGCGCATTGAAACGCACTACTTCGTGCATGACTGCTTCATCGAGGAAGGGCAGGTGTTGCGCGATGCCCATAAGCTTGTGGGCATTCCGGGCGTCATCGTGCAGGGACGCTACGATGTGGTGACACCGGCCACCACCGCCTATGACCTGCATCTGACCTGGAACGGATCGCGTCTCGAGATCATTCCGGATGCCGGCCATGCCACCAGCGAGCCGGGGATCCTGCGCCGCATGGTGCAGGCAACCGACGACTTCGCCCGCTGATCAGTGCTCGACGAGCTTGTCGCGGTCGCGCAGCTGCGGGAACAGCATGGCCCACAGGCTCGCAAAGCACAGAGTGGCGGCCCCACCGAACACGATGGCGGGCACCGCGCCCCACCACGCCGCCGTGACGCCGGATTCAAACTCTCCGAGATCCGATGAGCCGCTGATGAAGATGGCATTCACGGCAGCAACGCGCCCGCGCATCTCATCGGGTGTCTCGGACTGGACCATGGTGTGGCGAACCACGACGCTGATCTGATCGGATGCTCCGACAAGGGCGAGCATGGCCATCGACAGCAGCATGTTCTGCGAAAAGCCAAAGCCGATTGTCGCCAAACCATAGATGCCCACCGCTATGAGCATTTTCTTGCCGGCTTTGCCCTTGATCGGCATATGCGCGAGCAGTGCGCCGGTGGTGATTGCGCCAACGGCTGGCGACGCGCGCAGCAGACCTAGCCCCCATGGTCCGACATGCAGAATGTCCTGCGCGACGATGGGCAGGAGTGCGGTGGCGCCGCCAAACAGCACCGCCACAAGATCCAGGGAGATGCCGCCGAAAATCACCTGCCGCGACCAGATGAACTTGAGCCCGGCACTCAGGGTTGACCACGTGACAGTGCCCCGGCTGGTCTTTGCCTGCGACGTCGCATTGATCATGAAGACGCAGATCGAAGCGATGACGAAGAAGCAGAAGGCTGCAAGAAACGGCGCCGAGGGTCCCGCGATATAAAGCAATCCACCAATCGCCGGCCCCACAATGCGTGCGGACGACCATGCCGAGGAATACCAGGTCACCGCATTGGCGAAATGCTCCTTCGGCACCACATTCGCCGTCAGAGCCTGCGCAGCTGGATTGGCGAAGGCACGCGAAGCGCCAAAGAGCAGGACGCAGGCATAGATCAGGTTGACGTCGGTGACGCCAAGCGTGGCGATCATCAGAAGGCCAAAGGCCGCCAAAGATGCGAATGCAAAGCAGATCGCCAAAATTTTCTTGCGATCAAAGGTATCTGCGACATGGCCTGTGAAGAGGGCAAAGAACACCGCAGGGGCGAAGGTTGCAAGGCCCGAAAGGCCGAGGGCGAGTGCACTGTGGGTGACGGAATAGACGTACCAGCCGACGGCCACGACCTGCATGGACAGCGCGATTCCGTAGAGCAGTCGGGCCGTGCAGTGCAGGCGAAAATTGCGGGATTCAAAGGCGATATAACCGGACTTCCTGTCGCTTCGCACATCCTTGGCCGACGTCATAATCCGGTTCTTCTCCTTCACCATAAAGAACGGGCGGGGAAGTCCCCGCCCGAGAAACTGTCAGCAATCAGCGCGCGACCTTCCAGGGCACGATCAATCGCTCAACCTCATTCAGGATGAGCGTGAAGGCAAGGCCCAGCACCGCAATGGTGATGAGGCCCACATACATCGTCTCGACCGAGAGAATTTCCCACGCGTTCCAGATCATGTAGCCAAGTCCACTCTTGGCGCCGACCATCTCCGCGATGGCAATCAGCACGAGGCCAAGGCCGACGCCGAGCTTCACGCCGGTCATGATGAGCGGCAAGGCACCCGGCAGGGCAACGGTGAGGAAGGTTTGGAAGCCACTGGCGCCGAAGTTGCGGGAGACGTCGAAGTGGATCTTGTTGATCTCCAGCACGCCAGCCATCGAGTTGATCAGGATCGGGAAGAAGACGCCGGTTGCGACCATCACGATCTTGGAGGGCTCACCCAGGCCGAAGATCAGCAGGATCAGGGGCAGGATGGCGCTCTTGGGAATTGGATAGGTTGCTGCAATCACCGGCTCCACGATCATGCGAAGCGTGCGAAACATGCCCATGGCAACGCCCAGGATCAGGGCCGGGATGCCGCCCCACAGGATGCCCCAGAAGAGGCGCTGCAGGCTCGCCCAGACATGCTTCATCAGCAGGCCATTCTCGATCATGTTGAACATGACGGAGAAGACCTTTGAAGGGGCCGGGAAAAAGCGCACGTCGATCATGCCGAAGCGCGCTGCAGCTTCCCACAGCAGCAACAGGAAGACCGGCGAGACGATGTTCATCAACCGCTCGGTGGTCTGCGGGCTCCAGACCCGCCTTGAGGTCTTGACCTTGGCGACCCGGATCTGCGAGCCGCGTGCGTCCTGAACGGCGTTCGTCATGAAGCCCTCCCTTCATCCTGGGCACGTGCGCGCTGCACTTCATCGCGCAGGTGGCCCCAGATGTTGTAAACGAGTTCACCATATTCGGGCTGCGCGCGCAGCTCCAGAACCTTGCGCGGCCGCTCGAACGGGACGTCCACGATCATCTTGGAGCGTCCCGGATGGGCCGTCATGATCATGATGCGATCGCCCAGGGTCACGGCCTCATCGACCGAGTGGGTGATGAACATCACGGTCTTGCGCGTCTCTTCCCAGATGCGCAGCAGCTCTTCCTGCAGCAGCACCTTGTTCTGCTCATCGAGCGCTGAGAAGGGCTCGTCCATGAGCAGGATATCGGGATCATTGGCGAAGGCGCGTGCAATGGAGACGCGCTGGCGCATGCCGCCTGACAACTGATGGGGATAGGAGGCATGGAACTTCGACAGACCCGTGCGCGCCAGATAGTGGCCCACAACGTCCTTGATCTCGCCCTTTGGCTTGCCACGCATGGTGAGCCCGTAGGCCGCGTTTTCCCAAACGGTCATCCAGGGAAACAGGGAATCGCCCTGAAACACCATGGAATTGCTTGGACGCCCGGCAGCCGGAGCCGTGATCTCCAGCGTGCCGCTGGTATGCTCTTCAAGGCCGGCGAGAATGCGCAGAAGGGTCGTCTTGCCGCAGCCCGAAGGGCCAACGATCATGAAGAAGCAGCCCTTTGGAATGTCCAGATTCATCGGATCGAGCGCGACGAAGGGGCCATTCTTGGTCTGGAACACCTTGGTCAGATCGCGAATGCGGATTTTGACGTCCGCATCGGTGCTGGTGGCCGCGACAGGTTTCAACGTGGTCGTGGTCATGAGTACTACCTTAATGCCCTTGGCCGTAACCGCCGGGGGATCCTGGAAGCGGCTTCGACGCAACAAGGCCGACCCCCGATTGCAGGTCACCGCGATCCCTCCGGCCGCATGTTTCCTCACAATTGGATTGTTCGTCCTTATGACGCGTGAAGCTGGCACGCATCGACTGCTTGTAGCGTGATGCGTGGTCCAACGATAGGGGATTCAGATCGCTGACAGCCAAACAACTTTCAAGACTGCGTGCACCGGCAAGACATGTTGAAGATGATTTATCTTGCATTGCAGCATTGCGAAGATGAAGCGCACCGAGGCAGGACGCGCTGCTGGCAGATGCTGAAAAGTAGCTCGCCGCAGGCCCAAACACTCTTCGCTCCCTGACTACGCCGTGCTGGAATCCGGGTTCGGTGCGCGATGGCCGCCGAACCCTCCCAACAGCTCCAATCGACCGTTGGGCGCCACTGCAATCCAGCCTCGAACCCTATTTTTTCGGGTCGCAGAACTAACCAGAAAAGCCAGTTGCGTCAACGTGGTTATCCGGCATCCGCATGCCTGACACAGGCTCGGATGGCCTGATTTGTGGGCACGATCCAACGCCGCGTGCCTGTCGCATCGGACCTGGGGGCAGGCGAGCGACTTCAGTCTTCGACTGCGAATTCAGAAGGGTCATAATCACGATGGGTCGAGCAGAATTCGCATGTCACGCCGATGCGCCCGTCATCGCCCACCATGTCGGTTCGCTCCTTGACGGAGAAGCTGCGTAACATGCCCCTCACCCGCTCGTCCGAGCAGCGGCAGGCATCACGAACCTCCTGTGCCTCGAAGACACGCACGCCCCTTTCATGGAAGAGCCGATAGAGCAGGCGCTCGCTCGACAGGGTCGGATCAATCAGTTCGTGGTCCTCGACGGTCGAGGCCAGTGCCTTGGCCTCGGCCCAGGCATCGTCTTCGGCAACATCTTGCGGGACCACGCCCTCGGGCGCGTCACCGGGATCGAGATCACCCAGGCGCATGCGCTCGGGAGCCTCCGGCAGGAACTGCACGAGCAGCCCACCAGCCCGCCAGTTGGAACCTGCACTGGTCAGGTTCTCGGCAACAGCGAGGCGGACGAGGGTCGGGATCTGCTCCGACTGGCGGAAATACTCGTGGGCCGCCTCCTCGAAGCGCTGGCCATTCAGGGAGACCAGCCCCTGATAACGCGACATCGAGCCACCCTGCTCGATGGTGAAGGCAAGGTGTCCCTTGCCAATCAGCGCCTCGTGCTCGTCGGTACGGCCTGCGACAGCCGCCACCTTGTCAGCATCGAAGCGGGCAAAGGCGCGCACCTTGTCCGGCGCGTCGAAATCGACCACGATCATTTCGACCGCCCCGTCGGTCCGGGTCTGGAGCTGGAAGCGCCCTTCAGTCTTGAGCACGGACCCGAGCAGCACAGTCAAGGCTGCCGCCTCACCCAGCAGCCGCGTCACCGATGCCGGGTAATGATGGCGCGCCAGCACCTGGTCGATCGCTGCCCCCAGCCGCACGATCCGGCCACGCACATCGAGCGCCTCGACCGAGAAGGGCAGCACGACGTCGTCGCGACCCTCATTCAGGGCCATATGCGCCTCAATCGAACTCATCAGGGCAGGACTCCGAAGGACCATGCAATCACGCCCTTCTGGGCGTGAAGCCGGTTCTCAGCCTCGTCGAACACGACTGACTGGGCGCCGTCCATGACCTCATCGGTCACCTCCTCGCCACGATGGGCAGGCAGGCAGTGCATGAAGACCGCATCCTTGTGGGCAGCACCCATGAGCTTGCTGTTCACCTGATAGGGCGACAGCAGCTTCATGCGATGGCGTGCCTCTTCCTCGTCACCCATGGAGACCCAGCAATCGGTGACGATGCATTCGGCACCCTGGACCGCCTCGAAGGGATCGCGCGTGACATTCAGGCGCGTGCCCGTCTGTTTCGCCCATTCGATGATGCGCGACGCCGGCGCGAGTTCGGAAGGGGTCGCCACATTGATCGTGAAATCGAAGCGGTTGGCAGCATGGATCCAGCTCGCCAGCACATTGTTGGCATCGCCCGTCCAGGCCACCGTGCGCCCCTTGATCGGCCCGCGATGCTCCTCGAAAGTGAGAATGTCGGCCATGATCTGGCAGGGGTGCGAGCGCTTCGTCAGGCCATTGATGACCGGCACGGCCGAATGACGGGCGAGTTCCAGCAGGTCGTCATGGTCGAGAATGCGGATCATGATCGCATCCACGTAGCGCGACAGGACGCGCGCCGTATCAGCGATGGTCTCGCCGCGACCGAGCTGCATTTCCTGGCCGGTGAGCATGATGGTCTCGCCGCCGAGCTCCCGCATGGCGAGATCGAAGGAAACGCGCGTGCGGGTCGAGGGCTTGTCGAAGACGAGCGCCATGACCTTGCCCTCGAGCGGGCGGCTGGCGGCGCGCTGGCCGCGCACGCGCTTGCGCTTGATGGCCGCCGCGCCGTCGAGAATGAGGCGAAGATCCTGCGCCGACACCTCGGTCAGGTCGACGAAATGCTTGGGCTGCGGGCTCATGCGCTGGCTCCGGTCTTCTTGGCCGCAAGGTCCGCTTCAAGTGCGCGGCAGGCCTTGTCGAGACGATTGAACGCCTCGCCGATCTCGGCTTCGCCAGCCACCAGAGGCGGCAGCAGGCGCACCGTATTTTCGCCCGCCGGAATGACGAGCATCTGCTGGCCGCGCACGGCAGCCGCAAAATCAAGGTTGGGCACATGGGTGCGAATACCCAGCATCATGCCCTCACCGCGGATCTCGGCAATGATGTCGGGATGAGTGTCGCGCAGCTCCGCCAGGCGCTGGCGTAGCAGCGAGCCCTTCCTGGCAACCTCCTCGAGGAAGCCTGGCGCAAGGACCACATCCAGCACTGCATTGCCGCAGGCCATGGCAAGCGGATTGCCGCCATAGGTCGTGCCATGGGTGCCCGCGATCATGCCCTTGCCGGCCTCGCGGGTCGTCATGAAGGCGCCAAGCGGGAAGCCCCCGCCGATGCCCTTGGCCGTTGCCAAAACGTCAGGCGTCACGCCGACCAGCTCATGGGCAAAGAGACGCCCGGTGCGGCCCATGCCCGTCTGAACCTCATCCATGACGAGGAGGATTCCCTTGGCATCACACAGCGCGCGCAGGCCACGCAGGAAGTCCTGCGAGGGCACGCGAATGCCGCCTTCACCCTGGATCGGCTCGACCAGCACGCCCGCGGTCTGCGGGCCGATGGCCGCCTCGACCGCTGCGAGATCGCCAAAGGGCACCGGATCGAAGCCCTCGACCTTGGGGCCGAAGCCTTCGATGTACTTCGGATTGCCGCCGGCAGCGATCGTCGCCAGCGTGCGGCCATGGAAGGCGCCTTCAAAGGTCACGAGACGGAAACGCTCGGGCTGGCCATTGGCGGCGTGGTACTTGCGTGCCGTCTTGATGGCCCCTTCGAGCGCCTCGGCGCCGGAATTGGTGAAGAAGACAAAGTCCGCAAAGCTCTTTTCGACCAGCCGGTCCGCCAGGCGCTCGGCCTCCGGGATCTTGAACAGGTTCGATACATGCCAGAGCTTCTGGCCCTGTTCGATCAGTGCCTTGACCAGATGCGGATGGGAATGGCCCAGGCAACAGACCGCGATGCCAGCCCCGAAATCGAGGAAACGTCGCCCGTCCGTAGCCTCCAGCCAGCAGCCCTCACCACGCGCAAAAGCGACGTCGATGCGGGCATAGGTCGGGAGCAGGTGAGATGCCCCGGCGGGAGATACTTGTGCCTCGGCCATGGTTTCTTTCCGGATCAGCAGGCCACAAAAGGAAAGTGCCGCCCCGGAAGGAGCGGCAACTTGACGACGCCCAATCCTAGAAAATCAGGACCATCGGGTCAATGTCGTGCTTGCGCCAGAGCTTTTGGCAGCGGCAGCCGGCGCAGACCTTCGAAGTCTTGCTCGCGCAGGGTCGCAACGAAATTGTCGATTGACTCAAGTCATTCCCGCATGCGGTGCACAGAAAAGGCGTATGAAGGTGGCTTATCCCTGCCACTTGCACAGATGTTCACGGTTTGATTCCTTAAAACCCGCTGCAATCCGCAAGTGGCTGGGGAAAACACTGCGTGTTGCGCCCGGACTCTTGCGTGTGATTCAAGGGCTAGTGTAGCTTCCGGGCTGTCGACCACGACATGTCGTGCGGCGGACCTTTCTGAGAGCGTGACGAGTCAAGTAACGACGACCCGTGTCGGGTTGCTGCGTCATAACTTGGATTCTGCGATTGCAAGATCGCATCAAATTCGGACCTATGGAGGACGATGCATGTCCTGGACTGATGAGCGCGTCGAGACGCTTCGCAAATTGTGGCTCGACGGAAAGAGCGCCAGTCAGATCGCGGCTGAACTGTCCAACGGCATCACGCGCAATGCCGTCATCGGCAAGGTGCACCGGTTGGGACTTTCCGGTCGCGTCAAGGCACCTGCCCCGGCAGCACCGCGCCAGCGGCCAGCCAAGCCTCAGCAGAGCCAGCGCCCCGTAGCCTCGCGCCCCATGATGGGCCCGATGACACGTGGTGCCACCGCCTTGGCCTATGCGCCACGCACCGAGATCATTCCCATCGAGAAGACAGCCGAAGAGGTCGTCATTCCGATGTCAGAGCGGGTGACCATCACCGACCTGCGCGAGGCCATGTGCCGCTGGCCGCTCGGTGATCCGGCCACGAGCGAGTTCCGCTATTGCGGGGCCAAGTCTCCGGTGGGCACGCCCTACTGCAGCTATCACGCGCGGGTTGCCTACCAGCCCGTTCAGGAGCGTCGTCGCGAACGTGATCGCGAACGGCGCGCACAGCAGCAGGCTGCGCTTCGATAACAGGACAAGGGCAGCTGTTCAGCTGCCCTTTTGCTTTGCGAAGCCGATCCGGTCGGACAGGTGACAGTCCCGCGTCATGCTCATTCGCGCTGCCCTTCCGCAAGACCGGTCCGCCGTCTGGCAGATCCTCGAGCCAGTCATCCGGGCTGGCGAGACCTATACCCTCGACCGGAACCTGACGCAGGCTGACGCACTCGCCTACTGGTTTGCCGAAGACAAGCTGACCTTCGTTGCGGAGCAGGATGGTGCCATTCTTGGCACCTATTACCTGAGAGCGAACCAGTCCGGTGGCGGCAATCACGTCTGCAACTGCGGCTTCATGACGGCCGAGGCGGCAAGCGGTCGAGGCATTGCCAGGCAGATGTGCCTGCATGCCTTTTCGC
This sequence comes from uncultured Hyphomicrobiales bacterium, assembly GCA_903889985.1. Classification (GTDB taxonomy): domain Bacteria; phylum Pseudomonadota; class Alphaproteobacteria; order Rhizobiales; family Beijerinckiaceae; genus Terripilifer. The sequence goes on from CAISZN010000016.1 coordinate 19,873, forward strand.
AGGCGCAGGCTGAGGGCTATCGAGGCATGCAGTTCAATTTCGTTGTGAGCACCAACGAGCGCGCCATAGGCTTATGGCAATCGCTCGGATTTGAAATCGTGGGGCGACTGCCGCTTGCTTTCCAGCATCCGCGTCTGGGCGAGGTCGATGCTCTGGTGATGTTCAGGCGCCTCTAGCTGGCCCTGCCATCGCGTTTCAACCCAGAGGCAGCGCAACCGAGAAGGTCGCACCCTCGCCGGCCTTGCTCTCGATGGAGAGCTTGCCGCGATGACGCACGACAATATGCTTCACCAGAGCCAGCCCAAGACCCGTCCCGCCCTTGGCGCGGCTTGCCCCTGCATCGACACGATAGAAGCGCTCGGTGAGGCGTGGCAGATGCTCGGGCGGGATGCCTGGGCCCTGATCGCTCACGCGCAAATGGGCATGGGTTCCATTGCTGCACAGGACAACGGTGACAAGGCCATCCCGATCAACCCGAGACCCATATTTGATCGCATTTTCAATCAGGTTTTCCGCGAGCCGCAGGAGCTCATCGCGATCGCCCAGAACCACCAGTTCGTCA
>CAISZN010000017.1 GCA_903889985.1 uncultured Hyphomicrobiales bacterium
GCTTCATGATCATGCAGATCTATTCGCGCTTCGACATGCCTTCGCTCTATGGGCTGCTGATCATCGTCTTCGTGCTCGCGGGCCTTGGCAATCTCATTCTCAGCAAAGCAACCGGCACATCATCCTGACCAAGCCGGACATGACAACAGGGGAACGCCCATGATCCGCTCGTTCATCGCAGCGACACTCGCCCTTGGCACGGTGCTCACCGTCAGTCCCGCCAGCGCCCTCGACAAGATCAAAGTCGCCATCGGCGGCAAGGGCCTGGGCGAATCCGAGGTTTCGGAGGCCGGCCAGATCAAGGGCATCTTCGCCAAGCATGGTATCGAGCTGGAGATCTTCTATACAGCGGGCAGCGGCGAGACCCAGCAGGCGGTCATCGCCGGCAGCGCGGACCTCGGCGTGGCGACGGGCCTGCTCGGCGCCATCGGCGCCTATGCCAAGGGCGCGCCGCTACGCATCATCGGCGCGAGCTTTACCGGCGACTCGAACCTCTTCTGGTACGTGCGCGCGGATTCACCCCTGAAGGAACCGAAGGATGCGGCGGGCAAAACTGTCGCCTATTCCACCAACGGGTCCTCGGCCCACAATGTCGTCCTGCAGATGCAGAAGTATCTCGGCGTTGCGATGAAGCCGACGGCCACCGGGACGGGCCCGGCAACCCTCACGCAGGTCATGTCCAACCAGATTGATGTGGGCTGGTCGGGCGCCCCCTTCGGCGTCGCGCAGGTTGAGAAGGGCGACATCCGCGTTCTCTGGCGCGCCTCGGACGTGCCGGCGCTGGCCAACCAGACCTCACGCGTCATCCTCGCCAATGCGAATTTCCTGACGTCGAAAAAGGACCTCGTGCAGCGCTACATGGACGCCTATCGCGAGACGACGGACTGGATCTACCAGTCGCCGGATGGCGCGGCTGCCTATGCGGCATGGGCGGAAGTGCCGGTGGCGATTGCCAAGCGCACACTGGATGATTTCGTCACCTACAAGGCGGCCAATCCGGACAGGGTCTCCGATCTCGAAGGCGCCGTGGCTGCGGCGGTGGACTTCAAATATATCCCGTCACCGCTCACGGCCGAGCAGATGAAGGACCTCGTCCAGATCCCGCCGCGCCACTGAGGGCAAGAAAACTTCCTCACACCTCGTCGATGAGCCTCGTCAAGTCGAAGGCATCGACGTCCTGCAGGAATTCGATGAAGGCCGTCGCGACGTAGTCGGCGAGCTGCTCGCCCTTGTCGGCGCTGGCCTTGCCAGCATTCCCCATGGCGCCCGTCTCGTTGAGGTCCTGCGCCATCCAGGCAAAGGAGAGCGGCCCCGTGGCGCGCAGCCACTGAAAGTTCTGCGCGATCTCGACGCTCGTGGGCACGAAGTCGGTGATCTCCTCCGGCCGCACGAGATCGGGCCGATAGGCCAGCATGAGCGAGGTCTCTATGTCGCCGCCATGGATGCCATGCTGGCGCTCATGGGCATCGAAGAGCCCGTCCGGGTAGCCGAAGCGATGCAGCGATGCCGGGATGACCAGCATGGAATGGCGCACCCGCAGTTCCCGCGCAACGATATCGATGACCGCC
>CAISZN010000018.1 GCA_903889985.1 uncultured Hyphomicrobiales bacterium
GCCTCGCCTACAAGGGTGAAGACGGCGAAACGGCCCTCGTTGTCACGACACCTGAACTGCTTCGCCGCTGGGCGGTGGGCGTCGACAAGACCTGGAGCCGTTCGGCGACTGGCCCTGAGCAGCTGGCCGAGCAGATCTTCCACCAGAAGGATTTCTATACCCGGGCGATTACCTCTGATGCTGCGATCGTGTCCTATGGAAACCTGCCCGTGCAGAAACCGCAGGGCGTCAGCGTGGTCAACGCCATTCTCGCCATCGAGACACAGGACGATAATGTGAGCGAACCTCCGACAGCCGTCGCAGTTGCGGCCCTCGCGGGAGATCGCGTCGTCGTCGGCCTGCTCAAGCCGAGGCGACACGCTGAGCAGATAGCTGCCTGCCAGGCGCTCGTGAAGGATTTTGAGAAGCGCTCTGATGCGCTGATGGAAGCCTATCGCGCAAGCGGGCTGAAGAACGAAAAGCTTTTCAATCAATCAACCAAGGTTCAAAGCGATGGTGCCGACGCCTATCGCAAGTGCTATTTCGAAAAGGCCTCCGGGACAGATTTTTTAAAGGATGTGACCGGCCAGGCTCAGGCCTTGCTCGACTCCCTTGCACGCTGAGCAAAGGTAATTGGAACGCCTGCTGTTTCTTGGATGGCGTCACCAAGGCACGGCAGCAAGCTGCAGCGGCGCGCGAGGTGCGCGAGGGCACCCTGCGTGCTGGTCCCTGTCTTCTGAAAAATATGCTTGAGATGCGCACGCACCGTATGTTCGGTGGTGTTCGTTTCGAGTGCGATCATCGTGACGGAAAGGCCCCGGCTGACGAGGATACAGATATTCGCCTCGGCTGCCGAGAGACTGAAGAGCCGGCGCAGCGTGCTGCGCTTGGGAACGGGATGGCTGTCAAACTCGATCACGGTCAAGAGACGCAGGGTGGGGCCGAAGACGGATTTAGCCCTGGAAAAGTATTGCAGAACAATTCGCTCCCCAATCTCGGTCTCAATAATTCGGAACCAGTCGGCGCCTTTGCGCAGAAGCTTGATATCCCCCGACGGCAGGCAGGCCAGAAGTTGAGTTAAACTTTTTATCGGTACAGAACTTAACGTTTGTAAGAACTTGCCAAAGCCTCGGTTGGACTGAATGAACTGATCGTCCTCATCCACGATCGCAGCCGGAACACTCAAATTATTCATAAGTCTTAGAATGGGATAGTCAGATAACATTGGACCACTGCCCCCGAAGAGGTCACATGGTATTCACTCGAATTTGATCGTCATACCCCAACTGGGGTAACCAATTAAAATAAACTAACTATGTAATAAAAAAGCCCCGCAAGAGCGGGGCTGTCGTCCGGCCTCAGCGGGCAATCGAACCCACCACGTCATAGGAATATACGGCAGCAGCTCCGGCAAGGCCCTCGTCTTCGATTTCGCTGAAGGACATCGTTACAGCCTGATGCAGGGCAAGATCAGGCATCGCCGTGCAGGTGCGCTGCAGGGACAGCGCCTGCTCGCTCGCCTTCCGGAAGTCGATGTTCTGAGTCACCTGATCCCGGTTCTGAAGGTTCAGCCAGCCAACCACATGGGCAGCCCAATTCGGTTCATCCGCGAGGTCAGAGCACCGGATATTCATGTACTCCATGGCGTGAGCTGATGACACACACATGACAAAAACTGTGCAGATCAGGGTTCGCTTCAACATGAGTCACCTCGTCGTTTAAAGTGAATCACATGATGCATCCGCATCCCAATCTGCGCTGCCCTCATATGGGTTAGTTTGTTAAACTAAACGCTGCATTGCGTGTGTTAGTTTGCCACACCAGGCGCTCCTATCGTTTATTTTAGTTGCGATTACCTCATATGGGGAAAGCCACATCGATTTACTCGTGCTCTCATGACACCGGAGGTGCACATCATGAATCGATTTGTCTTATGTCTGACAATCACTCTTGCTGCCCCCTGCATAGCTCAGGAGCAAGAGATCGAACTCAGCCGTGTCACATGCAAATCCGTCCAGCGCATGGATGCCACCGACATCAGTGTCGCGTTGGCCTGGATGCATCATGGTCTAGGCATGAGAGATGATCTTGATCGGGTCGATATCGGCTTCATCCGGGAGACAGCGGATCGTGTCATCGACTACTGCCGATTGCATCCAGACGACATGATGTATGACCTCAGCAAGGAGTTCGGATTTCGCTGACCCAGCCGATCCGCGACTTCGTCTGGTATTACAGCGCAAGCACGGACGTCCGTGCCGCTGCACCATGTCGGACCCGCACCAAGGGAATGCCACGCATTCCCTTGGTCTGCAGTCTCAAAATGAGAAAGAAGAGTGGTACCACCTCCCGGGCTCGAACCGGGGACCCCCAGATCCACAATCTGGTGCTCTAACCAACTGAGCTAAGGCGGCGAAGCGGCGCGGAACCTAGATGCAAAGCGCCCGGAATGCAAGCGCACCCGGGCGTTAATCTGGTCGGACAGTGAATGTCGGGCCCGCAGATGTGCCTGCGGCCCGGAATTCCAGCACTCAGGCAGCGAAGCGCTTGCCGAAAGCTGCCTTGATCGGCTCGCCTGCATCGGTGGCGACTTTTTGCACCGTGCTGGCCAGTTCCTTCAGCTGCTCGTTGGCAACCTCAAAGCTCTTCTTCAGATGAGTCGTCTGCAGGTCGATCACCTCGGGCATGGACTTTGCGGACATGACCGCTTTCACATGCTCGAAATTGGCTTCAGCCTGCGCCTTGATCACGCTGAAGGCCTTCTGGTTGAACTCTGTGATGCCGCGCGTGGTGGCAGCATAACTGGTCTCCAGAGAAGCCGTGGTCTCCTCGGCAGCGCTCTTGATCTTCTCATAGGCAGCACGGGTCTGCTCGAGGCCCTGTTCCGCCGCCAGCCGCAGGCGCTCCTGGGCGGTCTTGGCTTCCGCCATCGCCTTCTCGGCATTTTCCTTCATCATGGCCTGAAGGTCAGTCGCATAGTCTTTTGCGACTGCGGCGGCCTTCTCAAGGACAGGAGCAACTGCCTGGGGTGCTGCGGCCACGACGGGGGCTTCAGCCTTGACCTTTACGACGTCAGCAGGCTTCTCCGGTGCGGGTGTCGCCGCGGCTGACTTGGGCTTGCGAGCAATTGCCATGATTGTCTCTCCTGTCCGCGATTGAAGTTACTTCTTGAGGCCGGTCACTTTTTGAACGGCATCACCAAGTTCGCGCGTCTGCGCCTGGATGGCCTCCATCTGGGCCTTCACATATTCGGTCTGAATGGCGATGACTTCCTGGACATCCTTGGCGTGGACGAGGCGCTCGGCGAGGTCGAAGGCCGAATTCACATTTGTCTCCGCGAAGGAGACAGCCTTGCTCTGCACGTCCTGAGCACCCTGCACGGCCGGGTTCTGCTGCACGTTGAAGGCACCGGAGGTCTTGTGGACGGCGCCCATGAAACCCTCGAAGGCCTTGCGGGCCTGGGCAACGCTGCGCTCAGCAAAATCACGCATCTCGGTGGGGATCTCGTATTTCTCAGCCATCGTAATCTCCTTGCGGGCCCTTCGGGCCACGTGCGCAGCCTCCCGCCGCCCGATCGGATACCGGATCAAAGCGACGGTTGAATTATACCTCAAAAATGGTGCATTGCAACATCATTGTGCGACGCACAACGAATTAACCATCGCAGGTTGAAACCGAGGATGGGCGATGGTCCCCGTGGACCCTTGGGAAGGGAGCGATTAAGTATTGATTAAGCTTGGTGCTGTGGCGGACCCAGGCTTGCGAGGGGGCATGTCGTCGTGGCCGGCGCTACGACGGTCAATCGTGCCTGAGGACAAAGCCTCCCTATGGACCAGTTGCGCATGGACCAGGACCCAGCCCGTGCCGAGGCGCTCGCCGCGCTCTCGCAGGGCCCCCTTGCGGCCGCCGTGGCCCAGGGCGCCCCTGCCCTCGTCCTGACGGTCGGCCCAGCCCGGCTCGTGCGCGCCAATGCCGCTGCCTGCTTTCTGTTTGGATCGCGCGATGAAGAGGGCCTTGCCCTGCGGATCGCCGCTGGTCAGGAGCCTGCCTTCGCCCGCCTGCTCCAGCTCAACCGCAGTCTGCGCCCTGGCGCAGCAGGCCGGGTCGAGAAGCTTCGCTGCCCGGTCGATGGCCGCGAAGAGCAGATCCCCTTTACCGTGATGCGCATTGCCGGCACACGCGCCCTGCTGATTGCCGTCGCCACGACGCTCGCAGGCCGCGCGCACACGCCGGGCGATCCATTGCCCGAGGCCTCGATCATCATTCCGGACGCACCGGCACCGATCACGCCCGTCGCTCCTGCAGCCAAGCCCGTGACACCCGAAGAGCTGACGGCCGATTTCGCACGCCGGTTCGATGGCGCGCCCTTCGTTCGCTTCCTGTGGCAGACGGACGCCCGGAACGTGATCACCAGCCTGACCGGCCAGTTCTGCGACGTCATTCAGCGTCCTGCCAGTGCCATCATCGGACAGGATCTCGCGGCCGCCACGGTGCGCGCCGGGGCCGATCCGGAGGGCCTGCTTGCGGGCGCCCTCGCACGTCGGGAGACCTGGAGCAATCTCAGCCTGAACTGGCCAATCGCCGGCACCAAGGCTGCCGTACCTGTTGTCTTCGGCGGGCTTCCAACCTTCGATGCCAACAAGAATTTTGCGGGCTTTCGTGGCTTCGGGGTGATTCACCTCCAGAAGCTGGTTGCCGGCGAGCCGCCGGTGGAAACTGTTGTCGAGGCTTTGCCAGATCATCCGCCGGAGCCCGAGCAATCGGTGGTCGAGGAGCCAACCCCTGCCCCGAAGGCTGAAGTCACAGTCCTGAAGCCCCAGGAGCCAGCGCCCTCCACCAATGTGGTGCCCCTGCGTCCGGGGAGGCCCGTGCCAGTGCCCCCGCCAGCTCAGCCCTTGAAGGCCGCCGATCTGCCGAGCGCGCCGCGCACGCCCAACATGCTTGAACTGAGCCCCAGCGAGCGAAACGCCTTCCGTGAGATTGCCCGCGCCCTTGGTGCCCGCATCGACGATCGCGGGGAGGCCACGCCGGCAACCCCGCCCACGCTGCCCGCCTCAGACATTCCCAAGGCCAATGAGCCGCCGCCAGAGCTTCCGACCGTGCAGGAGCAGGTCGCATCGGACCTGCCCGTCAATCCGCGCGTGCGAGACCTCATCGAGATCGCCAGCCGTCAGCAGGGTCTGATTCACGAGACCCCTGTTGAGCCGATAGAGCCAACAGTCTTCGAAGCACCCGCAGAGCTTGAAGATCCGCAGGCTCTCTTCGATCTCGAATTTGACGTGGCTGGCGAAACCCATCCGGAAGATGTGGAGGCGGAAGCCGCCGCGGTCGCAGTGCCATCCTTCGATGCGGCGCTTGAGGGCGTGATCGATAGACACGCGCGCCCGCTGCTCGACCGCATGCCCATCGGCATCCTGATCAGCCGGCTCGAAGTGCCGATCTATCTCAACAAGACCCTGCTCGACCTGCTGGGCTATGCGGATGCGGATGAATTCCATGCCGCGGGTGGCCTCGAAGCCATGTTCCGGGGCCGCAGCCCTGAGCATCTCGCCGATGCGGCCAGCGGTGGCGCCATTCCGCTCGTCACACATGCCGGCGAGATCGTGCCGGTGGAAGCGCGCGTTCAGGCCATCGACTGGGATGGTGATCCCGCCACCATGCTGTGCCTGCGCCCGTCACGCGAGGCTGAAACCCTGACGCGCCTGCGCAATGCCGAACAGGATTTGCGCGGCCGTGACACAGAGATCCGCGAACTCCACGCGATCCTCGACACCGCCACCGATGGCGTGGCCATCCTCGACGAGGATGGGCTCCTGCTGTCTTTCAACCGGGCGGCACAGGCTCTCTTCGGATATGAGCAGAACGAACTCGTGGGCAAGAGCTTCACGACACTGCTCTTGGCCGACAGCCACCAGCGCGCCACCGATTACCTGGCCGGCCTCAAGTCGAGCGGCGTCGCCAGCGTCATGAATGACGGTCGCGAGGTCGACGGTCGCGCGCGCCAGGGTGGCGTGATTCCTCTCTTCATGACCCTCGGTCGCATCACCGCAGGCGGCAGCAGCAAGTTCTGCGCAGTGCTGCGGGACATCACGTCGTGGAAGAAGGCCGAGCGGGAACTCAACGAGGCGCGCAAGCAGGCAGAACGTGCCAGTTCCTTGAAGTCCGATTTCCTTGCCAAGGTCAGCCACGAGATCCGCACCCCGCTCAACGCGATCCTCGGCTTTGCCGAAGTGATCATCGAGGAGCGCTTCGGTCCCATCGGCAACGAGCGCTACAAGGATTACCTCAAGGACATCCATGCGTCGGGCACGCATGTGATGAGCCTCGTGAACGACCTGCTCGACCTGTCGAAGATCGAGGCCGGGCGGCTTGAACTCAATTTCGGCGCCGTTGATGCCAACAAGATCGTGTCGGAATGCGTGTCACTGATGCAACCGCAGGCCAACCGCGAGCGCGTCATCATCCGCATGTCGCTGGCCCAGCGCCTGCC
>CAISZN010000019.1 GCA_903889985.1 uncultured Hyphomicrobiales bacterium
CGTATCGTAATAGAGCGCGGCGAGGCTCGCCTCGGGGTCGCCCAGCGACTTGTCGAGGCTGGCGTTGCGACGCAGGCGGCCTAGCACGTAAGGAAGCGCCGCACCGCCGATGCCGACCACGATCTTTGCATTGCTGTATTTTAGGACATGGCCCGAATAGATGATACGGCTCATCGCGATCAGCGTATCGGTGATGCGGCCCACCGCATTGGCCATGCCGTAGTCATGCACGCGGTTGTCGCCGCTCTCAAACACCGGATGGATGAAGAGGGCTGAGCCGAGCTCATGGGCCGCCTGCCAGAAAGGCTCCAGAGACGGATCATCGAGCACGCCGCCCACGCCCTTGGGCTGGGTTCCAATCATCGCGCCGGGCATGCCGGCAGCATGGGCCTCGCGCAGCACCTGAGCAGCAGACGCTCCGTTCTGCAGCGGCACCGTGGCAAGCGGCACGAAACGCTCGTTCAGCTTTGCGAGATCGACAAGGTGCTGATTGATGAGACGCGCCCAGCGCACGCCCTCTTCGCCCGGCAACTCATAGCCGAACATGTCGAGCCAGCCGCCTGCGACCTGACGGTCAATCTTCTGCTCGTCCATCCACTTCACGCGGCCACCCACGTCGCTGAGCGGCTTGGCGACTGGACGCGTCGGCTTGCCGCCAGCGAATGACAAGCCAAAGCCGCCGCTCGCATCATCAATGAGCTTCAGGGAGGGGAAGGACGACGCGTTGGCGCGGATCGCCTCGCTCAGGCTCGGCGGGCAAATATGGGCATGGCAATCGATGATCATAAGCAGGATCTCACGGGTTAGAGGATTGGTCCGCCGCGGCGACCGCGTCGCTCAGGACGGAAATGCGGATGGGAAGCTTTGTCATGCGCACCCCAACGGGACGCAGCGCGTCGTTGATGCCGCCAGAAATGGCGGCGGGCGCACCAAGATAACCAGACTCGCCGGATCCCTTCTGGCCGAAGACCGTGAAGGGCGAGGGCGTGCAATGATGGACGATCTCTACCTGGGGGACCTCGTGGGCGGAGGGCAGCAGATAGTCCATGAAGGTCTGGCTCATCATCTGGCCCTGCTCGTCATAGGCGAATTCCTCCAGCAGGGCTGCCCCGATGCCGTGGGCGATGCCGCCCAAGGTCATTCCCTTGACGATATGCGGATTGATGACAGTCCCGCAATCATGCCCGATGACATAACGGCGCAGCTCCGGTTTGCCGATGATCGGATCGATGACCACGAGCACCACATGGAACTCGAAGGAATGGCAGGGGTACATCTGCACCCGCCCGTCCTTGGGCAGCTCGGTTCCGGTTGGCACCTGCATGATATGGGTGGCTTCGAGCCCTGGCTCCATGTCGGGCGGAAGCTGGTGAAAATGCCGATGGAAGATCGTGACCAGATCCATCCAGGAAAGGCGCTTTCCTGCAGCGGTCACTTGGCCGCTGTCGTAGGCTACATCCTGGGGCGTACAACCAAGGATATGACCTGCCACCTTGGCGATCTTCGCCTTGATCTTATTGGCCGCATGGAAGGCAGCGCCCCCCATCATGACCGCCATGCGGCTTCCCACCGGCGAATTTCCGGGCAGGCTGGCAATGGAATCCGGCCGCACAACCCGGATCTTGTCCGGATCAATCTGCAAAACCTCACCCACGACCGTCGAGACAAGCGTCTCGTGTCCCTGCCCCGATGACGTTGTATGGATAGCAACCGTGACGGCTCCAAGCGCATCGA
>CAISZN010000020.1 GCA_903889985.1 uncultured Hyphomicrobiales bacterium
CCCGAGAGGGAATGCGGTTCGATGTTGATGCGCTCGAAGGCCCGCTGGTTCTCAGCTCTGGTCCAGTTGGCACCCGAGCCGCCGGAGATATAACCAAACCCGCCCGCAGGCAGGATCTTCTCGGCCTGTTGCTCGATTTCAAACAGATTGACGAGATCGAGTTTCCGGTTCGCCTTGCTCCCCTCGTAGGCCAAGGCAGGACGCGCCATTTCCTCACCCGGAGTGCTCTGCGCAAAAGCCCTTTCACTGGCAAGTGCAGCCAGCATTGAAGAGCCGCTTGCAAGAAAGGTCCGCCGCGTGCGATCCATTTGGTCCTCCCCGTCTGGCCCGCCATTGATTGCGGTTCGAGCCGAGCTTACACGGGCAGGCCCCAGGCTGCCAGACGTTGAGGCGCTCAGGCCAGGGCGACCTGCGCCTGAGAGACCACGATGCGGTTGCGTCCCTGCCCCTTTGCCTCGTAGAGCGCGGCATCGGCTGCCTCGAGGCAGGAGATGGAGCCTGCCTCAGGGCCATGAATGGCGGTCGAAACGCCAATGCTGACGGTAATGCGACCGTGTTCGCTCGAAGGATAGGCAAGGTTTGCTGCTGCAAGGGCGGCGTGGATTCCGCAAGCCACCACATTTGCCCCGTCGCGAGGCGTATCCGGCAGGATGACCGCAAATTCCTCACCCCCATAGCGCGCTGCGAGGTCGCCTGGGCGGCGGATGGCGCTGGCGATGCAGCGGGCAACGGCCTGCAGGGCGACATCGCCGGCTTGATGGCCATAGGTGTCGTTGTAGGTCTTGAAATGGTCGATATCGATCAGCAGCAGGGAGAGGCAGCTGCGGTTGCGCATCATGCGGCGCCATTCGATCTCAAAGTCGTGGTCGAACTTGCGCCGGTTTGGCAGGGACGTCAGCTTGTCGATATGCGCGATTGCATTCAATTCGGTCGCGAGTTTTCGATAGGAATTTTCCGCCAACTCCCGCCGCCTTATTTCGCGCCATAGGACAAGCGTCAACAAGAGCTGGGCGACCAGAAGCGCGCCGACCAGCGAAATGGTTGCGATGCTTTGCGAACGCCACGGATCGAGCATCTGCTCACCATTCATGGCGACGCGAAGGACAAGTGGCAGACCGGCAATTTCCCGGTAGCTTACGAAGCGCTCGACGCCATCTCTTCCCGCAACAGCATTGAAACTTCCTGATCGACTAGACCGAAGCGATTTCAGGATCGGATAATCACTGAAATCGAGCCCGATGTCCTCGCGCCGGAAGGGGTACCTCGCGATCAGAGGTCCGTCTGAGCGGATCAGCGCGATTGTGCCCGCCTTCAGGGTCTGGCGACCCAGCAGGGTCAGCAGGTAGTCCATCCGAATCGTGCCGACGACGAGGCCTCCGAAACTGCCGTCCCCCAAATCAAGCCGTCTGCTGAGGGCAATGCCGAAACGCCCATCCTGCAGGGCGAAAGGTGGCTCAATCAGCAGGCCAAGACCAGCTTGGGTCTTGTGCTGCTGGAACGACGGCAGGTCTGCACGGTTCACCGGAACCTTGTCCGTATCGCGCATGTCGAAGAGCACATCACCCTTGGCATCAATGATGTAGAGGGCACCGAAGGCCGAAGCGAGTGTGGTTCTGTCAAAGAGAAGCGAATGATCGAGTTGCTGCTGCACCCGGGAATAGTCGGTGCCCTGCATGGCCTGCTGGGCTTCCTGCAGGGGGAGATCCAGCATCTGGAAAAGCTGCTGGACATTCGCAGCTGCAACATCACGGGCGTTTTCGGCCACGCTCATGATCTGTTCAATGGCAACACGGCGTGCGCGCAGGACAGTCCATGTCGTCACGCCGACGATCCCCACCGTGACGAGCAGTGAAATCGCAACGGTCCAGTACCGCATCGTCGACTGGCTTTGTCCGCTGCCGAGTGCCAACACGCCTGCTGATCCCTCTGGCCCAAGACCAGTTTGACGACTCAAAACTGGTTCGGATGATGGGTCGAGAGTTGGGGTCACCGTCAATTGATCCAGATCAAGGCCGACAGAACCAGATGTCTAGCCAAAAAAGGGGCGGGACTTTGTTAGCTGCTTTTGAAGGGCGCGTCTGAATTCGTGCTCAAGCAGAGATGCTACTGGCAGCGGCAGGTCGAATGAGGATACCACAAAACAACAATATTTCAGGTATTTATGGCGGATTCTGATCGAGCTGCGCTTGGCGACGCAGGTGGCCGGTCTTCAGGCCATAGGCGCTACCCCTGAGGGGGGCTAATCGGGGGCAGAACAGGAGACTGCGAATTGGCCGCCCGAAGGACGCGGAAGTCGTGATATCCGCGTCAGGAAGCGGGGAAATGCCCCGCTTCCTGGATTGTAGAATCAGGTCCCTACCGCATCCCGCACGCACTTGTTGGTGAAGCTGGTCGCGGCGGCGCCCGCCAGCTTTTTCTCCTTGGACGTGACGTCGCAGGCCGCCTTGGCGTCTTTCTCACACTTGGTGAGGAAGCTCTTGAGGGCAGCGCCCGCCAGCTTCTTGTCCTTGGCATCGTCGTTACAGGTGCCTGCGTGGGCGACGCCAATCGACAGGGCGAGGGCGAATGCTGAAGTCATGATGGTCTTCATGGGTCTCCTCCCGGAGGGAAACGGCTCATGCCCAAGACGGGCGTTCGCCAGAATACATGGGTAACAATTCCGCGAAACAGGTTTATTGCGAAAGGACCTATCGGGGGACTTCG